>VGXJ01000074.1 GCA_016873375.1 Phycisphaerae bacterium | reverse complement strand
GGAGGCTCAGTCGTTCATTCAGACGAGCCGGTGGAGACCGGCATGCCGTCGGTGGCGGGGGTGGCCGGCGTGCGAGCGACCGGCAGCGACTCCATCGTGCGCGGGCGAATGAGCTTCACGCGCAGAGTCGGGTCGTAGGTGGTGTCGCCCTTCACGCCCACCAGCGTGCCGAGCATGGGGTCGTACTCAAAGCAGTCGTCGGGGACGACATACGCGATCGCCTGGCCGGTTGTCGGATCCGCGAGCACATAGAGCTCGGGCAGCGATGAACCGTCGTACACGACCGATTGGTTCAGGTAGCCGAACGCATCGAAGTCCGCGCGCGACTCGACGGCCTTGGCGATGACCGCGAGGGCATCGGAGTTGGCATCGAGCGCATTGATGGTCGCAGCGACGTTGGCGTTCTCCTGCTGGATCTTCATCAGCAGATCGATCTGCTGGAGACGCCAGTTCACCGTCGACTTGGCGCCGGCATCCGAACCAGCATTGTCCAGGAAGGTCATGTACTGCCCGCGGATCGCTTCGAGTTCCTCCGAGCGGTCGGGCTGCTCGCGCACACGCTTCCATGTCGATTCGAGATCGGCGAGCTTTGCGCGGCGCTCACGGAAGAGATCGAGCGCGGTGGGCTTGGGTGGCTCCACTACGACGACTTCCTCGACCACGACGACCTCTTCGGTCGAAGCCGCGGGGCCGCTGGCATCGAGTTCAGGCGTCGTGGCGGTGGTCACCGGCGCAGGCGACTGCGTGGTGGCCACGGCGGGTGCGGGTGCGGACTTCACGGCATCGGCAGCCGCTTGCACTTCGACGGACGCGGCCTTGCGCACGTAGTTCGCATTGACCCATCCAGTCGCGGTGCCTGGCATGCGCACCTTGTAGACCGGAAGGCCATCGACTTCGAGCGTCTCGACCACGTTGAGCGTCGTGCCCGTGGGCAGCGTGGCGATCGACTGGTACGAGTTGCGGGCTGCGCCCTGCGCGCTCGAGTTCGGCGCACGCAAAGGCGTCTCGGCAGTCAGGGACAGCGTGGTGCCGTCAGCCGAGAGCGTGCCGCCCGAGACGAACGCATGCATGCCGGCGAATGCGCCGCCACTTGTGCGCACGCGCGCCCAGCCATTGGTCTCCTCAATGACCTCGACGACATCGCCCGACTGGAGCTTGCCGAAGGGGTAGGAGTCACCGATGACCGGACCAGTCCGGACGTTGACGTTGTTGGAGGTGATGCGGCCTTGGTAAAGCGCTTGGGTGGCGTCTTGCGCAGAGGCCGAAGCTACGCATGCCATCGCGACGATCAAAGGAGTCCATTCCTTCATGGGGGCGGATAATACGGGAAGTCGCTTGCTACCATCACGCGAATGCACCGGATTCCGCGATTTTTTGCCCTAGCCCCGCTCGCGCTCGTGGCGGCTGCGTGCGAGTCGCCGCTGGGCACTCGGGACGACGAAGCAGAGTGGCGCCAAGCTGTCGACGGTGCCCTGAAGCGGCAGATCGATGCGTCGCAGCCTGCTGATCCGGCCAAGCCGGTCACGCGCGTGGCTGCTTCGGCACCCGCCAACCTGACGGCGCGGGCTCCGGAGCTCGAGGCCTTTGGTCCGATTGCGGCGGGGGCGGGCATGAAGCTCGACCTTGGCCCAGGACTCTCCGGCACCGAGCAGCCGCAAGTCGGCCTGTCCCTGCGGGATGCGCTGACGACGGCACTTCGCAATAGCCTGCCGGTGCAAGGCGCGCGCATCGACCGCGCCATCCGCACGACGGAGATCGATCAAGCCGAGGCCGCATTCGATGCGGTGCTCGTCGCGGGTGGCGGTTACCAGGGCACCGAGGATCCTCAGCCCGCGATCCAGATCAACCCGGCCGCTCCGCCGTCCAACTTTGCGTCCGTCGAGAACCGTGGCGGCAACCTGACGGCAGGGCTGCGCAAGCAGCTCGAGACCGGTGGTCAGTTCGGCCTTGATGTCGGGGTGACGAAGTCGGAGAACCTCAACGGCGTCACCTTTGTCCCCAACCCCGCCTACGAGACCTCGCTCGACCTGACCCTTGACCAGCCGCTGCTCGCTGGCGCCGGCGAGGATGTGGCGCTCGCGCAAGTGCGGATCGCCCAGGTGCGTGACCGTGCGGCCGCCGAGGAACTCCGCCGATCGATGCAGGACCTCTTGCTGTCGGTCGAGGACCAGTACTGGGAGCTCCATGTGCGCCGCCAGGAAGTGGTGGCCGCCGAGTGGCTCGTGCAGGTCGGCACTGAAGTGCGGGATGTGCTGGAAAAGCGCCAAAGGCTCGACGCCACCGTCGCCGACTACTCGGATGCGGTCGCCACGGTCGAGCAGCGCAAGTCCACGCTGATCAACGCGCGCAATGCGGCGCGCACGGCGAGCGACCGGCTCAAGCTGCTGATGAACGATGCCCAGTTCCCGGTCGGCACCGAACTGGTCGTGGCCACGACCGACGAGCCGCCGACTTCGCCGATCGACTTCAGCTTCCGCGAAAGCGTGATCACCTCGGTCGAGCGCAACCCGTCGGTGAAGCTCGCGCTGCTGACGATCGACCAGGCCGACATCAACACGACCGTCGCCAACAATGGGTTGCTCCCGCAGCTCGACCTCAACCTGGCCGTCGGCCTGAACGGCCTCGATGGCGATCTTGGCGGGGCGAGCGAGGACATCGTCGATGCCGAGTTCGTCTCGTACCTCGCGGCGCTGCAGTTCTCGCAGCCCATCGGCAATCGGCCGGCCGAGGATGCATGGCGCATCGCGCGGCTCCAGCGAAGCCGCGCCGTCACCAGCTACCAGCAGGCCGTCGAGAACGCGGTGTTCGGCGTCAAGAGTGCGCTGCGTGATGTGAGCGCGGCGTACCAGCTCATCGAACAGGCGCAGATCACGCGATTGGCCCAAGCCGAGAACCTGCGTGCGCTGTTGCTCCTGGAGAAGACCCTCGCTGCGCTCACGCCTGAGTTTCTTTCGCTGAAGTTCCAGCGACAGACGGCCTTGGCCAATGCGCACATCGAGAGCGCTCGCGCCAAGGCCCGCTACAACCAGGCGATCGCGCGTCTGCAGCAGGCTTCGGGAACGATCCTTGAGTCCAAGGGATTCACCTTCGACGAGGCCGGCAGCTGGGGTGCCCCGCGCTGAGCCATGCCGATCGTCCTGCCCTACGACAGTGAGAGCGTGAACTATGCGGCGGGTGAGCTGCGCGGCGGGGGCGTGATTGCCTTTGCGACGGAGACCGTGTACGGCCTGGGGGCTCGCACCATGGATGCGGGGGCGATCGCGAAGCTCTATGCCCTCAAGCGCAGGCCATCGGACAACCCGCTCATCGCGCATGTGCTCGATGTCGCCTCTGCGCGACCGCTGGTGCTCGACTGGACGCTCGAGGCGTCATTGCTGGCAAGTGCGTGCTGGCCAGGCCCGCTCACCATGATCCTGCGCAAGGCGGACTCGGTTCCGCTGGCTGCGACCGGCGGCCGTGACACGATCGCGATCCGGTCACCAAGGCATCCGCTCGCGCGCGCGCTGCTGCATGCGGTCGGCGCTCCCGTCAGCGCACCGAGTGCCAACCGCAGCGGCCAAGTCAGCCCGACGACCGCCGAGCATGTCGCGGAGGATTTCCTCGACGAGCCCGAGCTGCTGATTCTGGACGGCGGGCCGTGCACGCTCGGCATCGAGAGCACGGTGATCGACCTGACGACGCCGGTGCCCATCGTGCGGCGACCGGGTTCGATCGCCGTCGAACGGCTGCGCGAGTTGCTCGGGCGGCTCGATGTCGAGCATGCGTCGAGCCAAGGTGCGAGCCCGGGCACGGCTGCACGCCACTACGCGCCCGAGCGACCGGCAATCCTCGTCGACGGCCACGATCTTCAGCGGGCGCTCGATGCGTCGCCTGAACCCGCAGCCGTCATCGCGTTCGAGGGTCGCGCCGTGCCATCGCCGCATCTGATGGTGCCCATGCCGCGCGATGGCGAGCAGTACGCGGCCATCCTCTACGGGGCGCTGCGGCGAGCCGACGCATCGGGCTGTGCGCGGATCGTGATCGAGCGTCCGGAACAGTCAGGCGGTGCATGGGATGCCGTCGCTGATCGCCTCGCGCGTGCCACGGCATGAGCTTCGCGGGCGTGGAGAGCAGGGCTAGACTTCGATCATGTCGACCGCTGCGCGCGTGATCCGTGCCCCTCGTGGCAACACCCTGACGTGCAAGAGCTGGGCCGCCGAGGCGGCCATGCGCATGCTCATGAACAACCTTGATCCCGAGGTGGCTGAGCGGCCGGGCGATCTCATCGTGTACGGCGGTCGCGGTCAGGCGGCCCGCTCGTGGGAAGCCTTCGATGCGATCATCGCCAGCCTCAAGTCCCTCGCTCCCGACGAGACGCTGCTCGTCCAGAGCGGCAAGCCGGTTGGCATCGTGCGTACCACGGTCGACTCGCCGCGCGTGCTCATCGCCAACTCGAATCTCGTTCCGCACTGGGCCACGCAGCAGCACTTTGATGACCTTGCTGCGCGCGGGCTCATGATGTTCGGCCAGATGACGGCGGGCAGCTGGATCTACATCGGCACGCAGGGCATCCTGCAGGGGACCTACGAGACTTTCGCTGAATGCGGCCGCCAGCACTTCGGCGGCACGCTGAAGGGCACGCTGAATGTGACGGCAGGATGCGGTGGCATGGGCGGCGCGCAGCCCTTGGCGATCACCATGAACGAGGGCACCTGCCTGATCGCGGACACCTGCCGCGAGCGGCTGGAGAAGCGCGTCCACGACCGTTACCTCGATGAACTGCATGACGACCTCGATGCCGCCATCGATCGCTCGCTCGAACTCAAGCGCGCAGGCAAGGGGATCAGCGTCGGCGTCCTCGCCAACGCGGTCGATCTGCTTGCCCGGCTCGATGCGCGCGGCATCGTGCCGGAAACGCTCACGGACCAGACCAGCGCGCATGATCCGCTCGAGGGCTATTACCCCGATGGCCTCACGCGCGAAGCCGCCGATGCGCTGCGCGAGAGCGATCCGGTGCGCTACCAGGAGCTCAGCATGGCCTCGATGGAGCGGCATGTGCGCCTGATGGTGGGTTTCCAGCGCAAGGGATCGAAGGTCTTCGACTACGGCAACAACATCCGCCAGCGCGCCTTCGACATGGGCTTCAAGGATGCGTTCGCCTTCCCGGGCTTCGTGCCTGCGTACATCCGTCCGCAGTTCTGCACCGGCCGCGGCCCATTTCGCTGGGTCGCGCTATCAGGGGACCCGGCCGACATTGCCGCAACTGATGAAGCCGTGCTCAAGCTCTTCCCCAACGACAAGGGCCTCGAACGCTGGATCCGCATGGCACAGGATCGCGTGGCGTTCCAAGGCTTGCCGGCACGCATCTGCTGGCTCGGCCTTGGCGAGCGGCACCGCGCCGGCCTGCGCTTCAACGAGATGGTGGCCAAGGGCGAGGTGAAGGCGCCGATCGTGATCGGCCGTGATCACCTTGATTGCGGCAGCGTCGCGAGTCCCAACCGCGAGACCGAAGGCATGAAGGACGGCACCGACGCGGTCAGCGACTGGGCGATCCTCAACTTCGCCGTGAACACGGCGAGCGGCGCGAGTTGGACGAGCTTCCACCACGGCGGTGGTGTGGGCATCGGCTTCAGCCAGCATGCGGGCCAAGTCATTGTTGCCGACGGTTCGTCCGAGGCGGCCAAGCGTCTTGAGCGAGTGCTCACGAACGATCCGATGATGGGCGTGTTCCGGCACGCCGACGCTGGCTACGAATTGGCACAGCAGTGCGCGGACGAGCGCGGCGTGAAGATCCCGCTTCGGCCCTGGTGAGTGCGCGTCACCCGACTGCGCTCGTCCGAAGCGTCCGAACGGTCCATCGCCGCTTCACTGCACAACGAGCAGCGCAGGGCAGCGGACGGCCGTGTTTGGCGTGGGGATTTTGGCCCACGCATCATCCGAGCCTTGCTTTGGGGGTGGATTGCATTAGGCTTTCATCGACCGGGCCAAGGCCTTCCCAGGAGACTCGTCATGATCATCATGCCAGTTCGGTCCATGCTCGGTCTCATCGCGGTGCACGCCGCCTGCATGTGCATGGCCACACAGATCAACGCTGACTGCCCCGCCGATCTCAACGGCAACGGCGTGGTCGACGGCGCCGATCTTGGGAGCCTGCTGACGGAGTGGGGCACGGCGGGTCCTGCAGCCGACCTCGACAACAATGGCACGGTCAACGGCGCGGATCTGGGACTGATGCTGACTGCTTGGGGCCCGTGCGGCCCGGTGGTCCCGTCATGGGCAACGCTGCTTCAGTCCGAGCCTGATCCAGCCATCGTGACGGACGAGTCGCTGCGTCAGGCGATCGTCGACTCGAACTGGGCATGGCGCGTGAAGGACACGGCCACGCAGATCGAGATGGTGCTCATTCCGGCCGGCTCCTTCTTCATGGGTTGCTCGCAGGTTCCGGGCTGGGGCTGCTTCCAGGATGAATTGCCCATCCATGAGGTCATCCTCACGCAGCCGTTCTACATGGGCAGGCACGAGGTGACCCAAGCCCAGTGGACCGCCGTCATGGGTTCCAACCCAAGCCACTTCAATGGATTTGCTGACTCTCCCAACCGCCCGGTGGAGCGCGTGAACTGGACCATGGCGCAGGCCTTCGTGACCGCCGCCGGCATGAAGCTGCCGACGGAGGCCCAGTGGGAATATGCGGCGCGAGCGGGCACGTTCACCGCCTTTCATGGCATCCCTTCCCAGCCTGAAGGCAGCAGCGAAGAGTCCTATCTCGTCGAGATCTCGTGGGTCGGTGCCAACTCCGGCATGCAGACGCGGCCCGTTGGCCTGAAGCCGCCAAACGGTTTCGGGCTGCATGACCTCTGCGGCAACGTGCTGGAATGGTGCAACGACTGGTACGGCCCCTATCCGGAGGGACCGGTAGTGGACCCGGTGGGTCCGTCCAGTGCCTGGGGGCGTGTCTTCCGCGGCGGATGCTGGCACCTCTTCCCAGTGCTGAGCCGCGTGGCGGTGCGCTACGAGGAGCTCGAGAACGGCGATCTCTTCAACGACACCGGCTTGCGGGTGATCCGAACGCCCTGACTCGCGCTGCCGCAGCGGTCAGTTGAGCAGACGATCGAAGGCACCGTTGCGGATCATGTCCGTGAGGGTGGCAATGTCGGCTGCGGGAGAGCGGTCACTCGTGAGCCGCGCCACCTGTCCACGAACGATCGCGTGCACACGCTCCACGCCATCACCCGAGCGCAGCGGCCGCTGGCAGTCGAGCGCCTCGGCCATCGTCTGCAGTTCAATGGCGATCACGTTCGTGGCGAGTTCGACCGACCGCCGCGCGTGGCGCGCGCTCGTCGCGCCCATGCTGTTGTAGTCCTCGATGCCCGCGCTCGTCGGCACGTTGCCGGGGCTCGCCGGGTGGGCCAGCACACCGAGCTCGTTCACGCATGCCGCAGCCGTGTACTGCGCGATCATCAGGCCACTGTCGAAGCCTGCATCCACGGCCAGGTGCGGTCGCACGCGGCTCTCGCGATCCAGGCCTGAGAGCACCCAGTAGGTCCGGCGCTCGCTGATGCCTGCAACATGGCAGAGCGCGATCTTCAGCGTGTCGAGGGCGATCGCCAGCGGCATGCCGTGGAAGTTGCCGCCGCTCACGATGGCCGTGCCGCCGAGCGTGAAGACGAGCGGATTGTCCGTGACGGCACCGAGCTCGCGCGTGA
>VGXJ01000073.1 GCA_016873375.1 Phycisphaerae bacterium | reverse complement strand
GCGAGGCGCTCATTCTGGACCGAGTGGCAGAGTTGTCGCGGGTACTCGGAGACGACCACGAAGAGGGGGACCTATCGGCTCCGCAGTGGCCCGACTGCATCGAAGACGAGTGAGCGACAGCAGCGCGCTCCACAACTTGAACAGGCAGGTCCCTTCGCCGGGACAGTCCGTCACCCCTTGGAACGGCTTTAGCCCGACAAATGCCGTCGACCGCGAGCGTCTGCGTCAACAGGTTCGGAACTTCAAGCACTGGCGCTGACCGAAATAGCTCAGAGAGTATTTTGCGCGGAGTCACCGACCAACAGGTCGGTGGCTCTGTTTGTTGTGGAGGTGACAGGGGGACACTCCCCTGAAACAAACTCGATCGCCCTCGCTTCAACAACCACTGGATCATCGGGCGGATCGGCTACCGAACGCCCGCAGCGCACCGACGCATCCTCCTCGGGGAGGCCGCGTGAGTACCAACTTCAACTTGTCTCAGAAACTGGACGCGGTACCCCGAATGCAGTATAAAGGGGGGGGCTAGCGCGAACGGCGCGCTGCCTTCCACGGGAGTTCATCACTCTATGCCACCGGACAAGCCGCGCCTACCTGCAGACCTTCCGCCGCAAGCCGTGGTTTCGGGTCACCGCGCTGCCGAGCTAGCAGGCGAGGTCTTCAAGTGCTCCTGCACTTGGGATGGCTCGCCGGCTGTCCTGATCTTCGCAGATCCTGGTGCCGCGGGCAGGGGGCGCCTACAGCGTTTGGAGAATGTGCTCAACGAGCTGGGGCGAGAGTTGAACGTGACTCTAGTCAGCGCCTCGTCCGACGGTGTCCGTGGCACATGGCTGATCGTGAGCGCTGTCTTCGAGGAACATGCCGCACGCCGTATGTCGGTCACCGTGACCGGTCGTGCCGGTCGTGCCACGGCAAAAGAGTGCAAAGACGCACTGCGAGGAGCGCTGCGGGTACTCAAGCTCTTCGCGAGCGGGTCGGTACCTGGGCCGGCGGGAGTGGACTGGTTGGCGCGTGACAAGCGTGGGCGATGGGTCCTGAACATTCTCGACCGCTGCCTCTGGGTGGATGAGCCTGGCAGGACATGGCAAAGCGCTGCATACGACGTCGCTTGGACAATGGCACTTGGGCGCGAGCCCACCATGCGGGATCCGGCGGCCTACGAGGCGATCGCAGCATGTCCGAGGGAGTTCGGGGAGTTCCTGAAGCGGCTCGCTGGACATGCACCGCCGGCCTTCGCGACTGCGGGCGAGGCACTGTCATCGCTCGGTGTACTCCGTCCGCGTCGGATCCTTTGGACGACGGCGATCGCGGCACTGTCGTGTGCGGCGATCGTGGTCGCGTCGATGGCATGGATCGATGCGCGCATTGCGGCGCGCGTGCGAGCGATCGAGGAGCGCTCAGACATCGATGTGTTTCAGCGCAGCGCCGATCTCAGTGCGCTCCTGCAGCAGCACCCGATGCTGGTCTTCTGGCGCGGGGCGTCGCACGACCGCCTGACGCGCCTCAAGGTGCAGTGCGCTCAGGAGCAGTCCGAGTGGAAGCGAAGAGCCGAGGAGATGATCGCGCGGCCTGCCACTGGGGGCATCGAGATGGAGAATGCCATTGCTGGGCTGCTCAAGCAGCACAGGCCCTTCGCCGAGCACGCCACCGTCGCCGTCGGTCAACTCGAGATCAAACTCGCCCAGGTGCGTGCCGAGACCGTGCTGGCAAAGGAGAGCGCGTCCTACCAAGAGATTGTGGCTGCCGCTCGTGCGCTTCGGGACATGGGCCTCGGCACGGATCCGCTACTGGACCGACTCCGGGCTGCCGGGGATGAGGCCCGCTGGCGAGAGATCAGGCCAGCACCCCTCGACCAAGGCGCACCCCGGCGACAGATCGACGAATACGTCGCCGCACTCAAGAAGTACCTGGACGACGACCCCGGAGACGTGGTGCTTGGCGGCAAACTGCGACAGCATAAAGATGAGGCCAAGCCCCGCATCGAGGAGGCCCGTCGTCCGCTCGAGGAGGCCCTACTGGCGGAACTAGACACGCAGACGGAGGATCTGGTCCGCAGAGACGCCCTATTGTTCGCGGCTGATAAAGTGTGTAGCCAGCTGCGTGCACCAGACATAACCGAGTGGATGCGCGGGGAGTTGCATAGCCGTGCAGCACGTGTGGCAACCGCACAGGAGACCCGTGTAACGGAACGACTCGGCAAAAAGGAGCCACTGGCCGAGATTGCGAAGGATGTCTTGGACTGGCATGGAGTGGTCAGCAAGGATTCCCAGGCATTCCCACGCGAGGGTGTTGTGTCTCTGGCCAAGCCGGTTGTCGCGGCGTACGTGGCAGCCGTGATGGATGCGGAGGGCCACACGCGCGTTCCGCCGTTCAGCCACGCGATGACGGAGCTTTCCCTCCTTGTTGGTGGGGTGGTGAATAGCGAGATCAACCAGATGGTTGAAGTGCGTATCCAAGGCTTGCAGGAGGGCCAGCGCAACAAGCAGTATCGCGCACAATGGCACTACAACCATGTGGCTGAGGAACTTGGACTTGATGGCATGGCCGTCATCAATAAGTACCCCAACGTGAATGCGATCGTCATTCGCTTGCGCGCCAAGGTGCCGGACCGGTTCGGTGACGACTGGATCGCGAAGATCACACGTAGCTATCCGGTGGTTACTAATGCAGATGAAGAGATGGACGAGAACTACGATCGGCAGCTCGTGTTCATGATTCCGGAGGCAGAGCAGCTTGGCGAGCTCTACGTTCCAGACGGCCGTAGGATTGAGATCGCCGTGTGGGAGGATGGCTATGGAGATGACCCTCTGCTCTGCAGGGGTCACCTTGTGTTCACAGGTAGTGGGGTCAGGGTCGAAGCTCAGCAAGGCTCAGCGGGGGTAATCAGCGCGACTTTGGAACGCGTGCAGGGGCAGTGATCGAGCAATGGTTCGCAACTAGACGGGAGCATTCATGAGCAATATGACTCGAGTTGGGTACGTGGTGGCAGGGCTGGTGGGAGTGGTGGTGCTCGTGGTCGTGATCCGGCACCTCATGAACGAGCCGCCTCCACCGCCGCCTCCCCCGCCGCCGATTCCGGCTGACCTTGTGCAGGAGGAAGGGCCGCGGGTGATCGAGCCCGATGCCGAGCGCTATACCGAGGTCAATGATTCCACGGTCATCATCAACATCCGAAGACCAGGTCACCGCTACGAGACGGAGACCGTCGCTCAGGTGTCGGGCGATGGCTACCTCAAGGACTGGGGTCTTAAGGGGTCCGGGAAGTTCAACCTCACCTGGGTGCTCACATCGACGGGGGACGTGATCTCCAACGACGGACGCACAATCGTTGAGGAGCGCTCATTCACCTTTAAGGAGGTGGTCAACTACGATGCGGTCAGCGCAGGGCTTGAACTCACCGAGGGGCAGGCCTGGCTGGTGTCATCTCTCGTTGGCGGGATTGTCGACCTCTGTGCCGGTACTCTTGGCGCTACCACGCTGGGCACGAAGGACTGGATTGACCGTGTGAACGGCAAGCAGTGGGAAGTGCCTCCTGAGGCACTAAGGGTGCTTCGAGGGATCGACGAGTACCTCGAACTCGGCGGCATGCTCGATGTCAGCAAGGGCCTCCGCTTAATTCTGCCCCGCCCGGACTTTGCAATGCTCGATGGGAAGAAGGTGAGCCTCACCTTCGAAGATGGTAAGGGCATTGTGAGGGTCGAGCCGATCGGCTGCACTCTCAGTGATCACGAGGCGAACGTGATCACACGTGCCAACGCACTCTCGGATCACTACATCTTCCCGAACCGTGCACGCGAGGTAGGCGCGTCATGGTATGTTCGGGCAGACAATCTCGGATCGATGATCGACCCACGACTCCGCGGAGTCATCATTGACACGAGCGTGAAACTCAAGCGAGTGAACGACTCGCCAGACCCGTCTGGCGGCATTGTCAGGAACGTGTCAATCGACGGGCCTCAGCGAATCACGGTGGGATCGGCTGCTGACGGCAAGGCGGTCACGGGTGAGGTCAATCTCGATGAGGCCCGCTTTGAGCTGTCCGACAAGGATGGCGTGGTGACCAAGCTCGGAGGATTCGGAACGGTGGACTACCGCGAACGGTCGGTCGATCACTTGCTCTTCGAGATGGAGATGCGCGTGCGGCCCTCCTTCAAGGTGTTCGGCAAGACGACTGTGACCAAGGTTCGGTGAACGATGTACCGCTACTGCACCGAGTGCAGGGCGCCTCGATGGTGGCCCGACGCGCGCGTGCGTGCGCCGTGTGGCCACTCGCTCGAAGCCGCGTCCTTGTTGGGCTGCCAGTCCGGGGGCCGCTGTGATCCAGCAGCGCTTCATGTCATCCTGAAGCGCCGGGGAGGGCTCGCGCGCCAGTCGGTCCCGGTCGGGACAGTCGCCTCGATCGCCGATGGCATCGCAATGGAGGCGCGGCTCTCAAGCGCTGGCGTGATCGCCGTGCGATTCCTCCGCACTGCTGGCGAGTCGGGCGGGGGCACCGTGCTGGTTCCCTGGGTCGCGCTCGGAGGTAGCCGGCAGGTGAGCACGGATGGCCAAGGTGACGGGGTCGGCTTCGTCGCAGACCTTGACTTGGCTGTACCTCCGCATTCGACACGTTGCGGTGGCGAGCGCGAGTCGCTCGTTCGGCTTGAGGTGGGCGTCAGCATCGACGTGGCGGCTTCCGAAGGCGGGACCCTCGAGCGAAACCTGGAGTCGCCGGCGCTGCGACTGATCCCGCGTGAGGACAACTGCCTCCGTGCGGTGTGCCTTGATGCCACAGGCGTACGGCTCAATGGCGAGCCGTTCGCGACCGAGCTCATAAGGCCAGGCGACATCGTCAGCACAGCGCGATACGCCTGGCGGTGGAGTGGCCTGGAGCGGGGATTCGTGCAGGCGCCCGAGGTGGGCTCGTTCGAGATCTCGGCCGCTGAACTGTCCCTGGCCAAGCGGGTCCGCAACTTCACGGTTGCATTCAAGTCCGGCGAGCTTGCTGCGATCGTTGGCGGCTCCGGCTCAGGCAAGACGACCCTTGTGCGGATGATCGCGGGAATCCTCACGCCAACCGGCGGCAGTATGACCGTACGGGCCGATGGCCAGTGCAAGGTCTACGAGTCGCACCAGCTCCCGCAGTTCGCATACCACATTCAGTCGCGCGTCGCCTACATCCCGCAGGATGACGCGGTGCTGCATGAGCTGACGGTGTGGCAGGCAGTGGAGTACGCGTACCTCCTGCACCCATCGAACCGCGGGACCGCACGAACGCGCAAGGCCGTGTTGGAGCAGGTCGCGTCGCTGCTGCAGTCTGTCGGGCTGGAGTCGCACGCCGGGAAACTCGTGGGACACCTCTCGGGTGGACAGCGTCGACGGGTGAACCTCGCGCTGGGACTCGTTGGTGACCCGGATCTGGTCATCCTGGACGAGCCGACGACAGGCCTCGACTTCGACAACGAGCGCAGGACCATGCAGCTCTTGCGCAGGCTCGCCCATCAGGGGTGCGCAGTGGTGGTGGTCACCCATTCGCTTGACGCCCTGCAGTTCGCCGACAAGTGCGTGGCTGTGCGGTGGGGTGCGGACGGTGCCGAGATTGCGGCAACCATCGAGGGATCGGATGCTGTGGCTGCATCCGCAGCGCGGGTCGAGGCGCTCATCTCCCGGCACCAGCCACTAGAGGCGTCAGAAGCGGCGGCGCTGCGCCGGGACAAGGCAAGAGCTCCAAGACCGCGGTTTGTGGAGCTGGTGGCACGCGGGTTCCGCCAGTGGATCAACACGCCAGTGCCGGCGCTGCTCGCGTTCATCGCGCTTCCTCTAGCTCTGGGGATCATGGTTCGCCTTGGATCAGGGAACTTCCGGGAGGAGCGTCTTGCCATTGGGCTCGTCGCGATTTTCTGGCTGGGCATCAACCAGTCTGTGCGCGACCTTCTGAAGGACATCGATGTGATCCGCCGGGAGGATCTCGACGGCACATCTCCGCTCCGCCAAGTGCTGGCCCGCGCGTGCTTTGTGCTCGTGTCTTCGGCCATCGGCGCGGTCGTCATGACAGTGCCGTTCCACTGGATGTCGCTCGATGGATGGCGGCCGGGGCTGGACTTCGACGGTCAGTACACGGACTGGGCCAAGGCAACCCGCACAACGCACCTCCACTGGCATTCAACCATCATCGCGTTCTGGGCCGCAGGCCTGTTGGGTGGGCTACTTGGACTCACGATTGCGGCGGCGTGCTCGTTCGCGCGCCGCAAGGCCGAGTCGATCGCAGTTCTCGTGTCGGTGCTGGTCACGCTGCCGCAGTTCCTGTATTCGGAGAAGTGCCTGTCAAACGGGCTTGCACGCGATCCCGAGCACTACGACCTCTTCTTCAAGACCTGGCACAGCAGCGCGGAGCAGGCTGCCGACTGGCTGAGCTTCCTCACAGTGACTAGGTGGACCTACCTGCCGCTTGAGGCGCAGATCTGCGGCATCGAGGGCACCTCGATCGTCGCGCTGTCGGCCATGATGCTTGGGGCTGGTGCGATCGCGAGCATTGTCCTGGCGGCAGGTCTACTTACCACATCGCTCAGCATCGAGCGGGGTGCCGGGTGGGTTCCCCGTCAGCGGGCGCGTGTTCGAATGCGAAGTAGGGGTGTTGGCGGAGCAAGCACATGAGTGCGCCAACGGCGCGGAGAACACAGATAAGATGGACAGTGTGGATGCGTGGTTTCGTGGTATCGGTCATCGCGGTGGCTGGCTTGAACAGGCCGGCGACCGCAGTGCGGTCAGAGCAGGAGGCTGTGGACCGTGTCAATGACTTTGAGACACTTTTGGTCATGAAGCCGCCGCCTGCGGCACGTTGCTTGCGGGTTCCTGCTCGGCCCGGTTGATCCACACCTCGCCGGGGACGGCCTCGGCGACCGGCCTGCCCCGGACGAAGCGTTCCGGATGCAGGTCCCACGCTCTGTCGAGGACGCGCTGGCGCACCTCGCGCAGCGCCAGGTGCCTTCCGGTGTGGACCTCCGCGGGGGTGAAGTGCGCGATCGACGCGTGGTGGTGGCGGTGGTTGTACCAGTGGAAGGCCTCGGGGTGCGCGCCGCGCCAAGGGCAAGGGAGGGGCAGCGCGCCGTCACCGAGACGGCGGTGCCCTCGGGAGCGAAGAAGCGCACCGCGACGGGCGGGTGCCGCTGCTTGATGTGGCGAGCGCCGCGCAGCCAGTCCGCGAACGTGCGCCGCGCGATCGACTCGTCGAAATCGATCGAGAGCGAGCATCCGAAGGCCTCGCGTTCCCCGTCGTTCCACGACGCGTACTTGCGCAGCAGCGGATCCGCGGCGATCAGGGTCGACGCCCACGCACGCCTGTCGGCCCAGGCGGCCCATCCGACGCGCACGGTCGCTGGCAGCCGCATGCTTGGCGACGCGCCTCGCGGCCACGATCGCGCGGAACGATTGCCTCGCGCGCCCGAAGCGCGCGGAGATCACCGATCCGGTACTGACCGCGCTTCTGACCGCGCACCTGCACGACAGCTGGGACGCGATCACTGCGATCCGCGGTGACCTGCCGTACGACGAAGAGAGCGCCCGGCTGGGCCTCTGCCGTCAACCCCAGGTTTCATCTCTCACGC
The DNA here is from genome assembly GCA_016873375.1 of Phycisphaerae bacterium. GTDB lineage: Bacteria > Planctomycetota > Phycisphaerae > Phycisphaerales > SM1A02 > SYIB01. Next base: position 111 of record VGXJ01000073.1, on the reverse strand, counting down.
AAATGTGCACGTGGTAGTTCCTGGGATCGCCCATGTTCCTTGTCATCAACATGCCGGTCAGATTTGCAGCCAAGATGCTGCTGAATCCAGATGAGGGAACAACAACTGACA
>VGXJ01000072.1 GCA_016873375.1 Phycisphaerae bacterium | reverse complement strand
GGTGCTCCCCGGCATCACGCGCGCGTTCGTCATCGAGGCGGCACGCGCTCGCGGCATGGAGGTGCGCATTGAGCGCGTCTCCGTGGACGACATCCTGTCCGCCGATGAGTGCTTCCTGACGAACGCATCCTGGGGGGTGCTCCCGGTCACCCAGCTCGAGCAGGAATCGATCGGCCGCGGCGAGCCGGGGGATGTGGCGGCGACCCTCCGAGAGGCCTGGATCGAGGCCGCAGCGGCCTGACGGCCCCGTTCGGTGCCTGCACCCGCGGGCGGTACATTCGGTGCCGGAGAACGATGCATGGACGCGACCGCTCCATCCCATGAACCTGCGCCGGGTGGCTTCGTCCACCTGCACCTCCACAGCGAGTACTCGCTGCTCGATGGCGGCAACCGCCTCGAGCAGCTGGTCAAGCGCGTGAAGGAACTGGGCATGGATGCCGTCGCGGTCACCGATCACGGCAACCTGCACGCCGCCGGGGAGTTCTACGCGGCGGCGAAGGCCGCGGGCATCAAGCCGATCCTCGGGATCGAGGCGTACGTCGCACCGGACCGCGAGGGGCTCGCCGGCGATCGTCGCGATCGCACCAGCGTCAAGGGCAACGACGGTGGGTTCCACCTCGTGCTGCTCGCCGAGACGCAGGCGGGCTGGCGCAACCTGATGCGGCTCTCGTCAGATGCCTTCGAACACGGCTTTTACTACAAGCCGCGCATGGACAAGTCGACCCTTGCGCAGTGGAACGAGGGCCTGATCGCGATCAACGGCCACCTCGGCTCGAGCCTCGCGGAGTACCTCGAGCAGTTCGTGCTCACGAACGAACGACGGTGGTGGGACCGTGCGATCGAGGAGGCGCGCTGGCATGCGGCCACCTTCGGCCCCAACGAACGGGGCGAACCGCGCTTCTACGTCGAGCTGCAGCGGCACAACGCCGAGCAGGAACGCATCAATCCCTTGCTGCGCAAGCTTGCGCGCGAACTTGGCCTTCCAATGGTCTGCGACAACGACGCACACTTCCTGCGCGCCGAAGACCACGAGGTGCACGACACGCTGTGCTGCATCTCAATGGGCAAGAACAAGGACGACCCGGACCGGTACCACTACCCCGAGTCGCTCTACGTGAAGAGCCCGGCGGAGATGCACGCGCTCTTCCCTGAGGATCCTGAAGCGCTGGCCAACACCGTGCGCATCGCCGCGCGCTGCAACGTCACCCTGCCCAAGGGTGAGAACCATGTACCAGTCGTGGACATCACGGGTCCGGATTCGGTCCCGGAGTACACGGGCGGCGACCTGACCGAGTGGTTCAAGGCCTATTGCGCGCAGTTCGAGCTGCGCCCTGCGGGCGGTTCTGATCGGGCCACGCTCAGGACCGGCTGCGACCGTGCGCTGCGCAACTTGTGCGAGGCAGGCCTCGTGTGGCGCTACGGCCCGGACAAGGGCGGTCCGCAGGTCCGAGACCGCCTTGAGCGTGAGCTCACGGTGCTCTCGGACAAGTTCATCAGTCCGTACTTCCTCATCGTGTGGGACTTCGTGAACTGGGCGCGGCAGCACGGCATCCCGGCGCTCGCGCGTGGTTCGGGCGTGGGCACGATGACCGGTTACGTCCTCGGCCTGTCGAACGCGTGTCCCGAGCGCTATGGACTGCTCTTCGAGCGCTTCACCGATCCCGACCGCACCGAGTACCCCGACATCGACATCGACATCTGCCAGGATGGCCGAGGCCGCGTGATCGAGTACGTGCGCCAGAAGTACCGCCACGTTGCCCAGATCATCACCTTCGGCCGCCTCAAGGCGAAGGCGGCGATCAAGGATGTCGCCCGCGTGATGGGACTACCGCCCGCCGAGGGCCAGCGCCTGGCGAACCTCATTCCGGACAAGCTCGACATCACGATCGAGGAGGCGCTCGCTCAGGAACCGAGGCTCGCGGAGGAGTCCTCGCGCGATCCCTTGATCCGTCGCGTGCTCGTGCAGGCCCAGGCGCTCGAGGATCACGCGCGCAACGCAGGGATCCACGCAGCTGGCGTGGTCATCGCCACGCAGCCGCTCGAGTCGATCGTGCCGCTGGGCCGCGCGGCGGGCTCGGGCCAGGAAATCGTGACGCAGTGGGATGCACCGACCTGCGAGAAGGCGGGCCTGCTCAAGATGGACTTCCTCGGGCTTCGCACGCTCTCGACGATCGAGCGCGCGAAGGCCAACATCCGTGACTCGCTTGCGCCCGAGGCGATCCTGCGGGCCGTCGGACGCACGGCCGCCGATGGCGGCGCCGATCCGCTCGACCTCGACCGCATCCGGCTCGATGACCAGCGCGTGCTCGCGCTCTTCCGCCGCGGCGAGACGAGCGGCATCTTCCAGTTCGAATCAGGCGGCATGCGCAGGCTGCTCGTGGACATGCAGCCCGACCGCATCGAGGACCTGATCGCGGCGAACGCGCTCTTCCGGCCGGGACCGATGGACCTGATCCCCGACTACAACGCGCGCAAGAATGGGCGCCAGTCGGTGCCGCAGGTGCATGAGGTGGTGAATCGCTTCACGGCCGAGACGTACGGGATCATGGTCTATCAGGAGCAGGTGATGCAGGTGCTGCACCACCTCGGCGGGATCCCGCTTCGCGAGGCGTACTCGATCATCAAGGCGATCTCGAAGAAGAAGCAGGATGTGATCAACGGTGCGCGTGCTGCGTTCGTGAAGGGCGCGGGCGGGCACGGCATGGATGCGCAGCAGGCTGACAGGCTCTTCGACCTCATCCTGCGCTTCGCTGGCTACGGCTTCAACAAGAGCCACTCGAGCGGCTACGCGATCGTGGCCTACCAGACGGCGTACCTGAAGACCTACTTCCCGGCGCAGTACATGTCGGCGGTGCTGAGCTTCGAAAGCCAGGCGCGCAAGATCGAGGAGTGGTCGGTCTACCTCGACGAGTGCCGCCGCGCGCCGTGGCCTGACCATGATGCCGCGCGCCCGCACCTTGGCATCGAAGTGCGGCCGCCGGACCTGAACCTGTCTCAGCAGGACTTCGCCATCGTCTTCAGTGCCGACGAGCCGCACGATGCCTGCCACGGCCACATCCGCTTCGGCCTGCAGGCGATCAAGGGTGCGGGTGAATCGGCGATCCGTGCGATCCTGAAGGCGCGCGAGGCCGGCCCGTTCCGCGATCTCTTCGACTTCTGCGAGCGCTGCGACCTGCGTTCGGTGAACAAGGCCACGCTCGAGGCCCTCGTGAAGGCCGGTGCATTCGATGGCCTGCATGGACTTGACGCTCGCGCGAGCCTGGCTGCGAGCATCGAGGAAGCCATGCGCAGCGGCCAGCGTGCGGCGAGCGATTCCGCCAGCGGGCAGGGGGCGCTCTTCGGCGGCTTTGATGAGGGGCCTTCGGCCACCAGCGGTACCGCGGCCGGTGCACTGCGCAAGGTTGCCCCGTGGGACCGCCTGACGACGCTTCGCTTCGAGAAGGAAGCGCTTGGATTCCACTCCAGCGGACACCCGCTCGATGCGTGGAAGCACGTGATCGGCTCGATGTGCTCCTGCGACATTGCAGGGGTCGGCTCGCGTGCAGCCGAAGAGCCCGTGGTGGTGGGCGGGCTGCTCACGCGCGTGCGCCAAGTGGTGACGCAGAAGGGCAAGGACCCCGGCCGCAAGATGGCCGTGATCGCGATCGAGGACGCAGGCGGGAGCATGGAGTGTGTGCTCTTCCCGGATCAGTACGCGCGCTTCGGCGAGCTGCTGCAGATCGATCGCGTGGTCGTGCTCGCAGGATTCATCGATCGAAGCCGGGCCGAGCCGCAGGTGAAGATCGAGCAGGTGATTCCCATCGAGGAGGCGACCGCGCACTTGGCCAAGGGCCTCGAGATCAGGCTCGATGCATCGCTCTGCGCGGCTGCCGATGAACCGGTCGCGCCGATGCTGCAGATGCTCTCGGGCGCGCTGCGTCAGGCCGCCGGCAGCGTGGCCGCGCTGCAGGGGCGACCTGTCGAGGTCAGCGTGATCGTGGAGTTCGCCGAAGCCGAGGTCGTGCACGGTGTCGCGGGCTGTCGCGTGGTCGCCACGAACGCGCTGCTCCACAAGCTGCATGGGCTCGTGAAGGGCGTGGGCAGCGTGGCGCCGGTGGGTGGATGGCTGCCGCAGCGGGCCGAGCGCCCGCGGTGGCGCAGCCGCGAGGCCGTCGAGGCCTGAGGCGATCGTTGCTTCCAACGGATGCCTCGGCGCCACGCCGCTGGCTCGGAGCGCGCCCCGAGGTGGGCGACTCAGGGCATGAGGCGTGTGGCGTTCCAGCCCGCACCGGCGCGCGTGTACACGACGCGGTCGTGGAATCGGTACGGATCGCCCTGCCAGAACTCGACGCGCTCGAGCGCGATGCGGTACCCGCCCCAATGCGGCGGCCTCGGCACCGACTGCCCTTCGAATCGTGCGTGTGCCTGCTGCTGCCGCTCGCGCATGGCCGCCATGCCTGACACCGGTCGGCTCTGGTCGCTCGCCCATGCGTTGAGCTGCGAGTCGCGGGGCCGCTGCGCGAAGTACGCATCGCTCTCGGCCTCGGTGGTATGGGTCACGGCACCCTCGATGCGCAGCTGCCGATCGAAGTGATCCCAATGCATGAGCAGGGCTGCGCGATGGGTGGCCTCAAGGGCCTGCCCCTTGTCGCTCTGCCGGTTGGTGAAGAAGACGGCGCCATGCGCATCGAAGGAACGCAGCAGCACCGTTCGGACCGATGGCCGTCCATCGGCCGACGTGGTCGCGACATAGAGCGAGTTGGGGTTGGGAGTCGGAAGTCGCATGGCTTCGTCGAGCCATCGCATCGCCCAAGGCACGGGATCCGCAGGTGGATGCTCAAAGTCGGTGGGAGCGGGAGTGATGCCCGCCGGGGCGACGGTGCGATCGGCGTGGGGACGGATGAAGCTCATGCTCGGGGCCTTCGTGTTCGGCGTGGTGCTGGACCGTGATCGGTGACGCGAAGTTGCGGGAGTGGCGGCGCCATGGGCTTGGGCGGCGGCTCGGTCGGCTCGACGCCGAAGTATCGCAGCCACGCCTGCACCTGGTCGCGCGACAGGGGGCCGCTTGGCTTGCCGCCGAGTTGATCGCGCGGCGGGCCGTGACGCACGTCGTGCACCAGGTGCTGCAGGAACGTCGCGCTGTCGATGACCTTGCATCGGCGGCGGCGTGCAGTGCGTTGCACGGCGTGGTCGCTGCTGACGACGAGCAGTCGTGTGGGTGCGCTGCTGCGGGTCACGAGCTCGGCGATGACGGCATCAGCGCTCGATCGAGGCCCGCTGAAGTGGTAGACGGCATCGCCCACCTCCATGGGTGCGGGGCGGTAGGCATCGATCATGCGTGGCGACTGGCCGAGGATCGCCTTGGGAAGCCCATCGAAGACCATCCAGATCGACTGGCCGCGGTAGCGGGAGCCAGTGATGGTTTCCACGAGGTCGCTGGGGCCCATACCGGCCATGTCCGGGGGAAGCACCCCCGCGACATGCAGCACGTTATAGGCATCAAGGACCAAGGGCATCTCGACCTCCGCGATCGAAAGCCTAGCCTGCACGGGGTTGCGGCGGCGGCTCGGCCGTGGTCTACTGGCCGACTCGGAACTCCCGAACACCCCTGAGGACGAACGAATGCCCATTCGAGTGAAGTCACGCGGCAATGAGACGGTCGAGCAGATGGTCCGTCGCTTCAAGAAGCTCTGCGAGAAGGAAGGCCTGACCAAGGACCTTAAGGCTCGCCAGTTCCATGAGAAGCCCTCGGAAGTCAAGCGCCGCATGGACATCCGTCGCGAAGGCCTGCGCATGGCTGCCCGACGCGCCGCCGCCGCTAAGGCTGCCGGTCGCTCGGCCCGTCCCGCCCAGCCCGCCAAGTCCAAGCTGAAGCGCGGCCCCGGTGGCCGTGGCCGCAGCAAGGACTGATCCGCCGGCATGGCCAGGCGGACCGCCAAGCCCGACACCTCGGCATCGCGCGCGCTGGCCATTGAGCTGGCGCGGCTCGCGCATGACCTGAAGTGCACTGATGTGCTGCTTCTGTCCGTTGGGGCGCAGAGCCAGGTGTGCGATTACTTCCTGATCGCTTCGGGCACCAGCGCTCGGCAGTTGGCCGGCGTCGGCGAGCAGCTGATGAAGCTCGGCAAGGCCCAAGGCTCCCCCGCGTTCCGATCGAGTGCTGACACCGGCTCGAGCTGGATCATCATCGACTTCGTTTCGGTGGTGGTGCATCTTTTCGAGCCCAATCAGCGTGCCTACTACGACCTCGAAGGCCTGTGGGGCGATGCAGAGCGCGTGACCTGGCGCAAGGCCGGTGGAGCCGGCGAGGCGGCATGACATGCTGCGCGAGGCGCTCTTTGCCAAGATTCACGCGGCCAAGGTCACCTTCTGTGACCCGGCGTACATGGGCTCGATCACGATCGACGAGGACCTGCTGGATGCCGTGGGCATGCGCCCCAACGAGAAGGTGCTTGTGGCCGACGTCGACAGCATGAACCGCTTCGAGACCTATGTCTTCCGTGGCGAGCGCGGCACGGGTGTCATCGGCGTGAACGGCGCCGCGGCCAAGCTGACGGCGGTGGGGAACACGGTGCTCATCATGAGCTTCTGCCACCTGTCGACCGAGGAGCTCGCCGTGCACTCGCCCAAGGTCGTGCTGGTCGGTCCGGGCAACAGCGTGGGCCGCGTGATCCGCTACGACCCTTGAGTGACGATCGCTGCAGGCTCGCGACGACGCAAGGTCATCGCGTGGAACGGCCGCCCCTCGCGACGGAACTTGCGTTCGAAGTTGGTACCCACGACCTCGCCCTCGCCGGCGCTGGCCGGGCGATCGAAGGCGACCCGGTCGAAGAGGTGCGCGTTGCGTGCGGCGTGCTCCTCGCACCACGACCACAGCTCCACGTGGTCGGTCACGATGCGCAGCTCACCGCCGGGCACGAGGGCACCATGCATGTCGGCGAGTGATTGGTCCTGCACCACGCGCCGCTTGTGATGGCGGGTCTTCGGCCAGGGATCGCTGAAGTACAGATGGATGACCGAGCAGATGCCCACCGGGCACCAATGCCTGATGAACTCGACGGCATTGGCGCGCATGAGCCGCACATTGGCCACCTCGTGGCGGCGGAGCCGGTCGGCCGCGTAGCGGTAGAACTCGTTGGTCCACTCCATGCCCAGGAAGTTGGTCATCGGCTCGAGCGGTGCCTGCTGCAGGAGGAACGTGCCCTTGCCGGAGCCGATCTCGAGCTCGAACCGGCGCTCGGGATGGGCGAACCACCTTCGGGGATCCCATGTTCCTTGGTCGAAGGGCGGCAGGTCCTTCTGGTCCATGCCCCAATCGCCGGGGTCGAGATCGCGTCCGTGTCCAAGGCCGAAGCTCATGCACCGAGTGTACGGAACGACCGAGCCCGCACACTCACGCCGTGGGTCGCGACCAGTCCGAGTCCGGATCGCGCTCGAGCACGACCGCGGCCATCCGCGCGCAGCGCCGGCAGATCCGCGCCGCATCACGGGCCGGACTCTGCCAGTGCGGCTCGCCACGGTCCTCGAGGCACATCGTGCATGGGCCCTGGCCGACCGGTTGGCGTGACGGCTGCGGCGACAGTTCGGCATACGCCACGGCGAGGCACGCATGGCAGATGCATGAACCACGGTGGCCTTCGACCATCGCACGCTCGGGCGTCCATGGCGCGGCGCAGAAGTCGCAGAGCACATCCTCCATGCGAAGGTCGTCGGGATTCGCGCCGGGTCGATGCACGGTGGGAGCCTAGCCGCCCACTATGCTCCCTGCGCGATGCGGCGCGGCATCTCACTCTCCAGCAGCGCGACGCTCCTCTTCGGCGCGGCGTCCGCTGCCATCCTCGCCGCGGCGCTCTGGGTGCCGTGGAACCGCTTTACGGTCACCGTTGCCGAAAGCCAGCGCGAGATCGCGCGACAGGTCGCCGAGACTTGGCTTGCCAACGGCTTCTCGCTTGGCAG
>VGXJ01000071.1 GCA_016873375.1 Phycisphaerae bacterium | reverse complement strand
GCTGCCAAGATCAAGGAAGAGCTCGCCAAGGGTGGTGCACTCGTCGACGAGCTCGACACCGGCAGCGGCCGTACCGCGCTGATGTGGGCCGCCAAGGGCAACAAGGTCGACGCCGTCAAGGTGCTCATCGAAGGCAAGTCGAACGTCAACGCCAAGGATCGCACAGGCAAGACGGCCCTGACGATCGCCGCCGAAAGCAAGTCCCTCGACGCGACCAAGCTCCTCATTGCCAGTGGTGCCGATGTCGCCGCGCGTGACCAGATTGGTGGCACGCCGCTGACCTGGGCGTCGGGCATGGGCTCCGTCGAGACAGTGACCGCGCTCGTCGATGCCGGCGCCGACATCAACGTCGTCGATGCCAACGGCCTCAGCCCGCTGCTGTGGGCGGCGGGTATCGGCAGCCCCGAGACCGTCAAGTTCCTGCTCGACCGCAAGGCGAACATCGCGGTGGCTGACAACATCACCGGCGACACCCCGCTCATGCGTGCGGCACGCAGTGGCAAGCCTGACAGCCTCAAGATGCTCATCGGCGCTGGCGCAGATGTGAATGTGGTCAACAAGCAGGGGCTCACGCCGCTGCTCGTGGCTGCACAGAGCGGCACCCCAGAAAAGGTCCGCATGCTGCTCGATGCCAAGGCCGACCGTGCCGCCAAGGGCCCGCTCGGCAAGAATGCGCTCGAGATCGCCAAGGCCCGCTCGGATGACAACGGCAAGGCCATCGCGGCCATGCTCGAAGCCAAGTGAGCTGACCTGAAGCGGGGCGTTCGCCCCGTCAACATCGATCGAACCAGGAGGCCGCCCCCGTGGGCGGCCTCCTGTCGTTGGGCCCCGTGAGATGCATGGCTCGGCGGTCGGGCGCTGCAAGAGGTGGTCGGCATTCCCTAGACTCGAGCTCATGAGCACTGCACTTGAGAGCGTGATCGAAGCCTCCCGTGAGTCGTCGCTGCTGGAATCGACTGCGAGCATCCTGGGCTGGGACCAGGAGACCATGATGCCCGTCGGTGGCATCGAGCTGCGTTCGAAGCAGCTGGCCCAGCTCGCCCGCATGCGCCATGAGCACTTCACCTCGAAGGCCATGGGTGACCTGATTGCGGCGGCGGAGGGTTCGGTGGCCAAGGGCTCCGCTGAAGCAGCCCTGGTGCGGGAGCTGCGCCGCGACTATGACCGCGACACCAAGCTTCCGGCCAAGCTCGTCGAAGAGCTTGCCAGCGTGAGCAGCAGTGCGCAGCACGAGTGGGCCGAAGCCCGCAAGACGAGCGACTTCAACCGCTTCCGCCCCTGGCTTGAGCGGCTCGTGCACCTGAACCGCGAGAAGGCGCGCTGCTACGGCGTCCCGGCTGGTGGGGAGACTTGGGATGCGTTGGCGGACGGCTACGAGCCCGGCTGCCGTGCGGCTGATGTGGAGCGCGTCTTTAGGCCGCTGCGCGAGCAGCTCACGGGGTTCATCGATCGGCTCATGGCAAGTCCGGTCAAGCCGAGCAACCGCTTCAACGAGACGGCGATCGCGATCGATCAGCAGGAGCGCTTCGTGCGCGTGGTGGCCGAGGCGATCGGCTTCGACTTCTTGCGCGGGAGGCTCGATCGCAGCACGCATCCCTTCTGCGGCGGCAGCCACTGCAACGATGTGCGGATGACCACGCGGTACCTTGAGACCTGCGTGAACGATGCGCTCGGCAGCACGATGCACGAAGCTGGCCACGGGATGTACGAGCAGGGGCTGCCTTCGGCTTGGATCGGCACGCCGCTGGGGCAGGCGGTGTCGCTGGGGATCCACGAAAGCCAGAGCCGGCTCTGGGAAAACCAGGTCGGGCGCAGCCATGCGTTCTGGTCGTGGGCGGCGCCGAAGCTGCCCGAGATGCTGGGCGATGCGGCCCGCGGTTTCTCGCTCGATGAGCTCTACGGCGCGGCGAACATCGTCGAGCGCGGCTTCATCCGCGTCGAGGCCGATGAGGCGACTTACAACCTCCATGTCATGGTGCGCTTCGAGATCGAGCGCAAGCTGATCGGCGGGCAGATGGAGGTCGCTGACCTGCCGTCGACCTGGAACCGGCTCTACCGGGAGATCGTCGGTGTCGAGGTGCCTGATGACCGGCGCGGCTGCCTTCAGGACGTGCACTGGTCCATGGGTGCGTTCGGCTACTTCCCGACCTACACGCTGGGCACGCTCTACGCCGCGCAGTTCTTCGAGGCGGCCTCGAAGGCGCTGCCGGGGCTCGAAGCGGGGATCGCCCGAGGCGAGTTCAAGCCGCTGCTCGCGTGGCTCAACACGAACATCCACGCCCATGGCCGGCGGTACCTGCCGGGCGAACTGTGCGAGCGCGTGACGGGCAAGCCGCTCTCAAGCGAGCCGTACCTGGCATATCTGAAGGGCAAGCTCTCGCCGCTCTACGGGCTCTGAGCGGCGCGCGCGTTCAGCGCGGCGGATCACGGCCCGGGAGGGCGGTGGGGCTTGGCCGCTCGTGTGGCGATGTGGGTGAACCGCCTACACGGCCGCGGCCGGGGATCCTGCCCAAGAAGGCCAGCCCCGCGGCGACCAAGGTCCAGAGGGGCACGAGGCTCATGCCCGGCAGCGCTTCAGCGACGAAGACCGGCAGCAGCACCATGGGTCGGCCCAGAACCAGCCACAGCAGGGCCGCCGTGATGATGTCGATCCCAATCACGATGGGGGGTGCCCAGGTGAAGGCCGCGTTCAGGATGTCACTGATGACCGCGATCGCGATCGCGGCGATGCGCTGGGGCCATGTGTAGGGCATCGAAGTCAGGGTCTTCGCTCCATCGTCCATTTCGGATAACCTTGCCTGACTCGGCACTGCCGGGACAGGACCAAGTCTACCAATGCCCGAAGCCTCATCCATCCGCAACGTCGCCATCATCGCCCACGTCGACCACGGCAAGACCACGCTCGTCGACTCCATGCTGCAAGCCTCGAGCGCTGCACGAGAGGTCGATGGCGAGTGCGTCATGGACTCAAACCCGCTCGAGCGCGAGCGTGGGATCACCATCCTGGCCAAGAACTGCGCGGTCGATTACGTGATGCCGGAAGGGCCCAACAAGGGCGAACCCATCCGCGTGAACATCATCGATACCCCGGGCCACGCCGACTTCGGCGGCGAGGTCGAGCGCGTGCTGCGCATGGCCGACGGCTGCCTGCTGCTGGTCGATTCGCTCGAGGGCCCTATGCCGCAGACGCGCTTCGTGCTCCAGAAGGCGCTCGAGGTCGGACTCAAGCCGATCGTCGTCGTGAACAAGTGCGACCGCCCCGAAGGCCGGCCCGATGCGGTCGTGAATGAGGTGTTCGACCTGCTCGTTGAGCTGGGCGCCGACGACCTGGCGCTTGATTTCCCCGTGCTCTTCGCGAGCGGCCGCGACGGCTGGGCTGCCTTTGACCGCAATGACCGTGAGCGTGGCGTCAAGGATCTCTTCCAGGCGATCCACCAGCGCGTGCCGGCCCCGACCTGCGACGCAGCGAAGCCGCTGCAGTTCCTCGTCACCAACCTCGACTACAACGACTATGTGGGCCGCATTGCGATCGGCCGCGTGTATCAAGGCTCGGTCAAGCCGAACCTGGCGATCGTGGCGACCAAGCAGGACGGAAGCGTCAAGCGCGGCCGCGTCTCGGGCGTGAAGCGCTTCGAGGGGCTTGGCCGCCAGCCGGCTGACCTCGTCGAGGCGGGCGACCTGTGCGCGATCGAGGGCATCCCCGACATCGAGATCGGCGACACGATCTGCCTGCATGATCAGCCGCTTCCCATGGAGCGCGTGAAGGTCGACGAACCCACGCTGCACATGGTGTTCCGCATCAACGATGGTCCGCTCGGCGGCCGTGAAGGCAAGTATGTGACCAGCCGCCAGATCTGGGATCGCCTGCAGAAGGAACTCGAGAAGAACGTGGCGCTGAAGGTGTCCATGGGCGACACGAGCGATGAGTTCCATGTGTCTGGTCGCGGCCTGCTGCACCTGGGCGTGCTCATCGAGAACATGCGCCGCGAGGGCTTCGAGCTGACCGTGGGCAAGCCGCAGGTCATCGAGAAGGAGATCGACGGCGTGACCTGCGAGCCGTTCGAGCGTCTCGTGCTCGACACCGCGCTCAGCGGGATGGGGCCGTCGCTCGAGCTGCTGGGGCAGCGTGGTGCCGAGATCCTCAAGGTCGACACGCGTGGCGAGCGCATGCATGTCGAGGCCGAGATCCCGGCGCGTGGCCTCATCGGCCTTCGCACGCGGGTGCTCAACGCCACCGGTGGCGAGGCGGTCATGTACCACTCGTTTCACTGCTACAAGCCGCTCAAGGGCGGCATCGCCAAGCGCCAGAACGGCGTGATGATCAGCATGGAGTCGGGCACGGCCACGGCGTATGCGCTGCTGGGCCTCGGTGACCGCGGCTTCATGTTCATCCGGCCGAGCGAGGTCGTCTACGAAGGCATGATCGTGGGCGAGCACAACCGCGACAACGACCTGAATGTCAATGTGGTGAAGGCGAAGCAGCTCACGAACTTCCGCGAGGCCGCCAAGGAAGCAACCGTGGTGCTCAAGGCGCCGCGCCTGATGTCGCTCGAGGCGGCGCTGGAGTACATCGAGGAGGACGAGCTCGTCGAGATCACTCCCACGCAGGTGCGTGTGCGCAAGAAGATCCTTGGCGAGGCCGAGCGCCGTCGCCACGAGCGCAGCGAGCGAAGCAAGGCCGAGAGCGTCGGGGCGTGAGCCTGGCGGGATGATCCGCCGCCACCCGGCGAGCGGTGCGCCCGCGGATTGAGCGGGGGCTGGCCTTTGCTCTCTGCTCGGTTGCGACCGATGGAGTTCCCCATGGGCTCAGCGCCCGGTAACATCGGCCATCCCATGGCCAGAGTGGTGATGAAGTTCGGCGGCACATCGGTTGCGGATCCCGATCGGATCCGGCGATGTGCCACGCGTGTGGCGGATCGCCGCGCCGAGGGGCACCATGTGGCAGTCGTCGTCAGCGCGATGGGCCACACCACCGATGAACTCATCGCGCTCGCGCGTCGGTTGAGCCCTTCCCCGAATCGTCGCGAGCTCGACATGCTCATGTCGACCGGCGAGCAGGTTTCGGTGGCGCTCATGGCGATCGCGCTTCAGGAGATGGGGCTCGATGCGGAGAGCTTCACGGGCGACCAGGCTGGCATCGTGACCGATGGCCACTACGGCCGCGCCAAGATCACCACCATCGATCGCACGCCGCTCGAGGCATGCCTGGCCAAGGGCTCGATCCCGATCGTCGCTGGCTTCCAGGGTCGCAGTCCGAGAGGCGCCATCACCACGCTCGGTCGCGGTGGCAGCGACACGACGGCCGTGGCGGTCGCCGCGGCGATCGAGGTCGGTCGGTTCGACGGCCACTGCGAGATCTTCACCGATGTCGATGGCGTCTACACCGCCGACCCGCGCGTGGTCCGCAATGCACGCAAGCTCGAGCGCATCTCCTACGAGGAGATGCTTGAGCTCGCGGCACTCGGTGCGGGTGTGATGCATGCGCGCGCCGTTGTCTTCGGCGAGCGCTACGGCGTGCCGATCCATGTGCGCCACAGCCAGAAGCCCGACCTGGGCACCGTCATCTGCAAGGAGACACCAGACATGGAAGAGATCGCCGTCGTCGGTTGTGCGCTGAAGGAGGAACTCGGCCGGCTCACCGTGCGCCGCGTGCCCAACGCCGTGGGGCTGCAGGCCCGCATGTTCGAGCGCGTCGCTGCCGCGGGCGTCGTCGTCGATGACATCGTGCAGACGGAGTTCGGCGATATGACGAGCGTGGCCTTCACGGTCGAGCACGATGATCTTGCCGAGACGCAGGACATCATGGCGCGGCTCCTCGAGGAACTCGGGCACGGCGAGCTCGAGATCGACGTCGGCCTGAGCAAGGTGAGCGCGGTCGGCACGGGCATGAAGAGCCATGCGGGCATCGCCAGCCGCATGTTCCAGGCGCTCGCGCGCCACGGGATCGCGATCCACAACATCTCGACCAGCGAGATCAAGGTCTCGTGCATCGTGCCACGGCTCGATGGCCAGCGCGCGCTGCAAGTGGTCCACGATGAATTCAGGCTCGGCACTGGTGGCGATGCACCCATGCGGGTTGAGGGTCAGCCGGGGGTGGCTTACGCGCCCTGACCGTGGACACGGCTGTCAGCCGGCTGGGTGGTGAGGGCTTCGGCAGGCAGGGTTCGATCGCTCGGCGGGGTCACGCCACGATCCGGGATTGGGATCGGCCGGCACGATGCCGCCCGCTCATTCAAACTCCAGAGTGAAAATCACGCGATTTGCCATTGACAGTTGACTGACGCGTCCTAGCCTGCGCATGCTCGATCGGCAACGGTCGGGCAACGCTCAAAAACAACGGTTTGGCAAGGGCTTTTCGAACGGCTTCGCATGTGCGATCGCCGCCCGATCGTGCCGACTGCCGGCCGCATGGCACGGAGGCCAGCATGCATCACCACCCCGAGAGTGGTCAGGACGGTGTCGCGCAAGGTTGCTCGGAAGTCGGCTCGAAGAGCCCGGCACCGAGCCTGCAGCAAGGCGAAGAGACCTCTTTCCCGCAGCATGGTCGTGACTCCTCACCGGCGCGCAGTGCGTGGTCTGCGCGCTGGGCGTCGTGGTCACGATGGTCGCGAACCCCGGGGGCGGGCATGTTCCTTCTCGGTGCAGCGCTCGCCTTCGGGGTCATTGCAGCAAGCGGCGAGGTCTCCGGTGCGGTACGCAGCATGCGCCAAGCCAATGTGATTCGCGTGAAGGGAGTGGGCATGGCGCCCGTCAGCGCTGACCAAGCGTGGTGGACCGGAACGGTCACGGCGCGGGCACATTCGCTGCCTGAAGCCTTCACGAAGCTCGACGCGAGCACCACGGCACTGCGCGATTTCGTCCGGGGCGAGGGCATCTTGATGTCCGATATCGAGGTGGACAGCGTGCGAACCAGCGTCGAGAACCGCCGTGACGCCGAAGGGCACATGACCAACGAGATCGAGGTGTACACCCTGCGTCGCTCGGTCACGATCTGGTCAACGGATGTCCGCCGGGTCGAGCGGATCGCCATGCGGTCGACCGACCTGATCCGCGAGGGCCACGAGGTCAGCAGCGCCAGCCCGCGCTATCTCGTCAGCACGATCGAGGCGCTCAAGCTCCAGCTCATTGAGCAGGGCACGGCCAACGCCCGCGAGCGTGCACAGCTTCTGGTGGATGGATCGGGTGGGCGCCTCGGTCGGCTCATCAGCGCTTCGCAGGGGGCGTTCGATGTGGTCTGCGCCGGGAGTGCCGAGTATGACGGCATGGGGTCTTACGACACATCCTGCATCAACAAGGAAGCTCGCGTGGTGGTCACGCTGGAGTACGCCGTCGAGTGAACGAACATCGCGATCATCGCCGCGCGATGGTGAGCGCGCAGGCGGCATCGCACGGGGGCTGCCGGGGTCGGAGCCGGCAGCCCCTCCGAACAACGGGGAGTGGGAGCGCAGGGGAGAGGGGCCATCGGGGAGAGATGAAGCGGCGGGGAGAGCGGGAGAAGGTTGGGAGGGATCGAGCGGTTTGGGAAGAAGTTGTGGGGGCGTCGGCGCAGTGAGCGACGGACCCGGCAAGTCGTCTTGATGGGGAGATAGATCGAGCCTGAAGTTGGTTCCTCGTGGGATGCCCAGTTGGCCCAGACTGACGGGGGCGTGGCTGGGCTGCAGTGAGTGGTGACGCGATCAGGTCCGGCGCGGCGTGCGGAGGGGCACGCCGCGTCGGGCCAGTCGTCACGAGGTGGTCATGCCGTGCAATGTCCCGCGCCCCGCAGGTGCTCGTCACGCGGCGATCACATCGCCACGGTCGATCATGAGCAGCGAGACCATGATGCTTGCCTGAGGCAGGCCAGTCAGCTCGGCCATGGCAGCGCGGTAATCGCTCATCTGGTCTTGGTAATGCTCGAGCACCTGCTCCTTCGATTGGCCGATCGAGCCGGTCTTGAAGTCAAGCACC
>VGXJ01000070.1 GCA_016873375.1 Phycisphaerae bacterium | reverse complement strand
GATGCGGACGGGAATCCCAAGGTTGCGGCGGCCGCCGCAGCTGTGCTGAAGTCACCGAGCCTCGGGGCCAGGCTCATGGCGCTGCAGTCGCGCAGCACACGAGCGCTCGCTCGCGCGCAGGTGCTGCTCGTGCACATGCTCGACGCGGTCGATGGTTCGCCGGTCGCCTGCAGCATCGAGCACCCCGCGCTCATCATGGGCGGAACCTTCGATCCCCCGCATCGCCGCCACCTAGGCATGCTCATCGAAGCTTGTCACGCAATCTCGGCATCGAGTGCGATCGTCGTGCCCGCAGCCGCGAACCCCCTCAAGGATGCGCACGCAGCGCCGCCTGCCGTGCGCTGGGAGATGCTGCAGGCCGCACTGCGCGATCCGGGCATGCCACGCACCAGCGCCTCGATCATGTCCAGCAGCTGCGAGCTTGAGCGTGGCGGCCCGAGCTACACGATCGACACGCTGCGCACGCTGCTGCCCCTGATCCCCGGCAGCGCCGAGCACGGCCCGCGCGCCGTGCGGCTGCTCATCGGTTCCGATGCGCTCATGCAGCTTGACCGCTGGCGCGACTGGCGCGCGATCCTCGACCTTGCGCGACCTGCCGTCGTCCTCCGTCCCCCGCACACGCAGGACGAGGTCCGCTCGTGGCTCGCCGAGTTCTCCGAGCGCTACGCGCTGGGCGACACGACCGACTGGCTCCTGCCCTTGGCACCCGTCGACCTGAGCTCAACGGGCCTCCGCGCCGCGCTCGGCCGGGGCGAACGGCCCGAGGGCATCCTGCCCGCGGTCGCCGAGATCATCGAGCGACATCGGCTCTACCGCGCGTGACGCGCTCGCACTTGACCTAGGATGTCGGGCCCATGAGCGCCACCGGCACCGTCTCCCGCGTCAGCTTCGTCAGCCTCGGCTGCCCGAAGAACCTTGTCGACAGCGAGAAGATGCTCGGCCTGCTGCGCGCCGACGGCCTCGAACTCGTCAACGAGGACGACGCGCCCGATGCGATCGTCGTCAACACCTGCGGCTTCCTCGAGGCGAGCAAGGACGAGAGCCTGGGCGTGATCAAGGATGCGATCGCGCGCAAGTCGCGCGGCGAGCTGCAGCGCGTGGTCGTGGCCGGCTGCCTCGTGCAGCGCCACCGCGCGAAGATGCTCGAGTGGGCTCCCGGCATCGATGCCATGATCGGTGTCTTCGACCGCGACCACATCATCGAGGCCGTGCGCGGCGAGCGCGCCGCCCGCGCAGGCGTGACGAAAGACGCCCCGCGCTACTGGATCTCGGGCAACGCGATCCAGGCCGCCAAGGAACGCGGCATCGAGACCACCGGCCTGACGGTCCACGGCAAGGATGGCCAGGGCATCGGCTACTTCGAGGGCGACGAGCAGCGCTACCGCCTCACGCCGCGCCACTGGGCGTACCTGCGCGTGAGCGAGGGCTGCAACCAGCGCTGCGCGTTCTGCACGATCCCGGGGATCCGCGGCAAGATGCGCTCGAAGCCGGTCGATGCGATCGTCGCCGAGGCCAAGGGCCTCTTCCAGGATGGCGCCTTCGAGCTCAACCTCATCGGTCAGGACACGACCAGCTTCGGCATGGACATCGGCTACGACGGCGGGCTCGAGGGCATGCTCACCGCGCTCGATGCGGCCGCCAACGAGCGCGGCGGCGCGTGGCTGCGCCTGATGTACGCCTATCCGTCGAACTTCACCGATTCGATGATCGACACGATCGCGCGCCTGCGCAACGTCGTGAAGTACATCGACATCCCGCTGCAGCACGGCAGCGACCGCATGCTCGACTTCATGCGCCGCCACACGAGCGCGAAGCAGCAACGCGACCTGGTCATGAAGCTGCGCGACCGGATCCCGGGCATGGCGATCCGCACGACCTTCATCACCGGCCACCCCGGCGAGACGCAGGAGGACCACGAGGAGCTCATGGCGTTCATCGACGAATGCCAGTTCGACGCGGTGGGCGTCTTCAAGTACTCGCCCGAGGATGGCACGCCTAGCGGCACGATGGACAAGGATCCCGCGCTGCATGTTCCGGACGAGATCAAGGAAGCCCGCGAGCAGGAACTCATGCTGCTGCAGCAGGAGATCGCCTTCGAGAATGCGGCCTACCTCGCCGAGCAGAAGGTGCAGTTCGACGTGCTGATCGAGGGTCCGGTCAAGGGCCGCACCACGGGCCGCGCCACGACGGGCGTGACCAAGGGCGGCTCGCTCTTCACCGGCCGCACCTACTTCCAGGCGCCGCAGATCGACAGCCTGAGCTACATCCACAGCCGCGAGCCGCTCGTGGCGGGCGAGCTCGTGCGCTGCACGGTCATCGCGAGCGATGGCTACGACCTCGTCATGCAGCCGACCGAGGACCTCGAGCGCAGCGTGAAGCTGCCGGTGCTCGGCCGCTGATCGCGGGAGCCGCAGGGCGCTGCATGGGCTGGCTGCCTGACCTTGCCGATCCGACCTTCCGCCCCGGCTGGCGCGAACAGGTCCGGCTGCACTGGGTCGCGAACATCATCATGCTCCGCAGCTGGCAGCACACGGTGGGCTTCATCCTGTGGAGCCTGATCGCGCTGCCCGGCTGGCTCATGTGGGCGTGGTTCTTCCTGTTTCTTGCAGCGCTCGCTGCCAAGGGATCCCTCTCCACGAGTGCCTTCATCGGTACCACCGCGCTGGGCCTGATCCCCATCCTGGCGATCCAGCACCTGGCCTTCGTGGTGGCGTTCCGCCGCCACTATGCCCCCTGCTACCGCGTGGCCATGAACCGCGCCGGCACCCCGGTCTGCGAACGTTGCGGGCACCTCTTGGGCCAAAGCGCGATGGAATGTCCCGAATGCGGTCGGGTCGCATAGACTTCGGGACTCTCTGGACCGCGCCGTGAAGATCCGCAACTTCTCCATCATCGCCCACATCGACCACGGCAAGAGCACGCTCGCCGATCGCCTGCTGCAGGCCACCAAGGCCGTCAGCGAACGCGAGGCGCGCGCCCAGATGCTCGACTCGATGGACCTGGAGCGCGAGCGCGGCATCACGATCAAGGCGAGCGCCGTCACGGTGCGCCACACCTGGAAGGGCGAGGAGTACGAGCTCAACTTCATCGACACGCCGGGCCATGTCGACTTCACCTACGAAGTCTCGCGCGCGCTCAAGGCGTGCGAGGGCGCAGTGCTCGTCGTCGACAGCACCCAGGGCGTGCAGGCGCAGACGGTGGCCAATGCGTACCTCGCCGTCGCGGGCGACCTCACGATCATCCCGGTCGTCAACAAGATCGACCTCCCGGCCGCTGCGCCCGAGCGCGTGGCCATGGAGATCGAGCAGGTCTTTGGCTTCGCCGCCGAGGACTGCATCCTCGTGAGCGCCAAGACTGGCCAGGGCATCAGCGAACTGCTCGACTCGATTTGCGAAAAGCTCCCCGAGCCCAAGGCGCCGACCACGACCAAGTTGCGCGGCCTCGTCTTCGACGCCAAGTACGACGAGTACCGCGGCGTCGTGATGTATGTGCGCATCTTCGATGGCCAGCTCCGTCAGGGCGACAAGATCCGCATGATGGGAACCGGTCGCACCTTCAGCGTGACCGAGCTCCTGCGCTACACGCCGTTCCCTCAGAAAGTCAAGGAACTGAAGCTGTCGCAGGTGGGTTCGGTGTGCGCGGGCATGAAGACCCTCGGCGATGTGCGCGTCGGCGACACCATCACGCTCGACATCGATCCTGCCGACATCGCGCTCGAGGGCTACGAAGAGCCCAAGCAGATGGTCTTCTGCGACTTCTATCCCTCCAGCGCGGATGAGCAGGGCAAGAAGAGCGACTTCGAGGCCCTGCGCGAGGCGATCGAGAAGCTCCACCTGAACGACGCCAGCTTCACCTTCGAGACCCAGCACTCCGAGGCGCTTGGCTTCGGCTTCCGCTGCGGGTTCCTGGGCCTGCTGCACATGGACATCGTGCAGGAGCGGCTCGAGCGCGAGGGCGGCGTGTCGATCGTGCAGACGGCGCCGACGGTGTCGTACATCATCGACCTGAACGACGGCACCGAGCTCGAGATCCACAACCCCGCCGACCTGCCGGACCTGTCGCGGGTCAAGGCGATCCGCGAGCCGATCGTGCGCATCGAGATCATCTGCCCCAACGAGAACATCGGCGACCTGATGAAGCTCTGCGAGGCGCGCCGCGGCATCTTCCAGTCGCAGGAGATGATCAGCGAGAGCCGCCAGATCCTGAAGTACGAGATCCCGCTCGCCGAGATCATCTACGACTTCTACGACAAGCTGAAGTCGGTCACGCGCGGCTACGGCACGATGGACTACCACATCACCTGCTACCGCGAGGATCGCCTAGTGAAGGTGCAGATCCTGGTCAACGCCGAGCCGGTCGAGGCGCTGAGCCTGATCTGCCACCGCGACAACGCCGAGCAGCGCTCGCGCGTGATCCTGGGCAAGCTCAAGGACCAGATCGACCGCCACCAGTTCGAGATCCCGCTGCAGGCGGCGATCGGCGGCAAGATCATCGCCCGCGAGTCGATCAAGGCCATGCGCAAGAACGTGACGGCCAAGTGCTACGGCGGCGACGTGAGCCGCAAGCGCAAGCTGCTCGAGAAGCAGAAGGAAGGCAAGAAGCGCATGAAGCAGATCGGCTCCGTCACGATCCCGCAGGAGGCCTTCATGGCCATCCTCGATCAAGGGGATTGAGTGGGGCTGCCTCCGTGGCAGAACGGCATCGTCGAGAGCTTCAACGGCCGGCTGCGCGACGAGCTCCTGTCGTCTGAGGTCTTCGACACGCTGGCGGAGGCGCGGTACCTGATCGACCGGTGGCGGCTCTTCTACAACCACCGGCGGATCCAGCGGGCGCTGGGCACGGTGACCCCGGCGGCCTTCGCGGCGACGTGCACCGCGCTGCCTCCGCTCCGGCTCGCTGCGCTCGCCTGCGCTGCGGCACCGCCGTGCACTCAAGGGGCATCTACCATGCAGCAACTCTCATAAGGGGTGGACCGATGAGAGCGACCCCGTCGGGCGGCGGTCAGTCGATCGTGGCGGTCTAATCTGCGTCGAATCCCAATCGTGGGAAAGCCGGTCGCCCGGCAAGGAGCGTTTGTGACAGACAAGCGGACACACGGCGAATCCACTGCAAGCCGGGCGGAGAGCAAGGAGCTGGAGCCCGAGCACCAGATGAAGTACGCGCTGGAGCACTTCAAGTATCTGGCCGACCAGCGCATGAAGACGTTTAACTACTACGCCTTGCTGATGGCAGCCGCGATCACGGGGTCGATCGCCGCGATCGACAAGTGCTCGTGGCACGTCGTCGTGGCGATGGGCTGTGTTCACCTCGTGATGGCCTGGGTGTTCTTCATCATCGACATCCGGAACTCGAAGCTGGTGTTCTGCGCGCGGCGCGCCCTGCGGAAGTTCGAGTGCGATGCCGCCCTAGCGCCCGAACTCCAGATCATCCGGTGCGATCACGAAGAAGGCGGCGCATCGATGGGCGGGACGAGGGATCTCCGCGAGAGCTGGGGCCGTCACCACTGGTTCCGGGGATTCGTCGACCGCTCCCTCAGCCGCCGCGGCGGGGCGACCTTCACGATGGCGTTCAACACGGCGTTCATCCTGCAGGTCTTTGCCGGGCTGGCGATGATCGTCGCGGCGTACTGGCTCAAGGGCCCCGGGGCATCTCCGGTCCATTGACCTGCGGGTATCCTCCCCAAGCGATTCGACAACCTGAATTCCGAAGAACTCCGAGGAGATCGACATGAGCAACGAACGCGAGTGGGTGGTTCGCTACAAGCTTCCGGGCGATCAGGTACGAACACCGCGCGAGATCGTGGTTCGGGCGACGTCCCAGTCTGATGCCAAGAAGGTCGCGCAGGCGATGATTCCCGAGGCGCAGATCCTAGGCGGACCGCAGCCGCTCCGCTGAGAGGGGACATCATGGGGGGTCCCTCCGAGCCACGGCCGCTGTCGAAGAGCCAGTTCAAGATCGGGCTCGAATGCCCCCGCCGGCTTGCCTATGCGCGCGAGGGGTATCCGAGCAACGCCAAGGACAATCCGTACCTCGAGTTCCTCGCCGACGGCGGCTTCATGGTCGAGGCCATCGCGCGGGCGCTGTACCCCGACGGCAAGACGATTCACACCGAGGGCGAGGAGACCCCAGCGCAGGCCACGCTTCGCATGTTGGCTGCAGCAAATGCAGTCGACTTGTTCGAAGCTGTGTTCGAGCACGATGGATGCAGCGCACGCGTGGACCTGCTCTCGCGCCGCGGCAAGACGATCGAGTTGATCGAAATCAAGGCCAAGAGCTTCAACTCGATCGAGGACGGCCAGACTCCCTTCCGCGGCAAACGTGGTGGGATCGGCAGTGCGTGGCTCCCGTATCTGCAGGACGTGGCCTTCCAGACGCAGGTCGTGCGTGGAGCGCTGCCCCCCGGCTTCACGGTCGTGCCAAAGTTGTGCGTGGTCGACACGGCGCGCCCGTGCAGCGACGCAGCGGTGCACAGCAAGATCGAACTGCTCCCGGAGTCAAAGACCGAGTTCGGCATGCCTCGTGCACGGTATCTCGGCGATCCAAACGCGCTGAAGAATGACCACTTCCTGGCCTTTCTGGATGTGTCCAGTGAAGTTGCGGAGCTGTTGGCGAATACCGACGCGGATGGCGTGGAACCAACCCGCAAGCGCCTGTCCAAGGCCTTGCGCGATGGCTCGCTCCGACAATTGCCGATCGATCTGGGTACGCACTGCCGAGACTGCGAGTACCGCAATGCCTCAGTGGATGCTGATGCTCGCGACGGATTCAGGGAGTGCTGGGGGCCGCTGGCCGATGCGTCCCCGCATGTGCTCGACCTGTACCGCGTTGACCTGTTGGCGGGCCGGGATGGCGCTCGCCTCAAGGCCTTGCTCAACAAGAGTATTGCGGGCATCCGCGACCTTCCGCCCGAGGCGATTCCATCGACTTCCGACTCCGCCGCTCGGCAGCGTGTGCAGATCCAGGCTGTCCGCGACGGCAAGGAGTGGCGTGGAACGGGGCTCCAGCCAGCGCTTGCAGCCTTGCGCGCGCCGTTTCACTTCGTGGACTTCGAGACCTCACGCATGGCTGCGGCCTACCACCCGGGCATGCCGCCGTACGGCCAGGTGGCGTTTCAGTTCAGCTGCCACACGCTCGAGGGCCCATCCGCGTTGGAACTTCCCCACCAGCAGTGGATCAACACCCAGGATCGCTGGCCCAATGTCGAGTTCGCACAGGAATTGCGTAAGGCGATCGGTGACGATGGCCAGATGCTCGTCTGGTCAGACCACGAGCGCAGCGCGCTGCGTGAAATCGCCGTGGCGATCAGGGCGCACGGCAAGGGGCCGAAGGACCTGGCCGATTGGCTGGATCCGCTCACCGAGTCCCACGACAAGGGTGGCCGCACGGTCGATCTCTACGACATCTGCCGCAAGGAGTTCTTCCATCCCGCCATGGGGGGCAAGACTTCCATCAAGGCGGTGCTGAAGGCGATCTGGCAGGAGAACCGATCGCTGCACGCCCACCCGTGGTTCAAGGACTACCTTCGAGAGAAGGACGGCAAGGTGCTGTCGCCTTACGAGGCGCTTCCCGAAGTGGACCTTGGTGGCGGCGAATCACGCGCAGTCCGAGATGGAACCGGCGCCATGCGCGCGTACTCCGACATGGTGTACGGCCTGCGCAAGAACGACGAGCAGTACCGCACAGCATGCAAAGACGTGCTGCTGCAGTACTGTAAGCTCGACACCCTCGCCATGGTCATGGTGTGGGTGCATTGGAATGGAACTCATCCCATCTAGCAAAGGAAACTTTCGCATGCGAAGCAAAGGGCAAAATGAGACTCTACGGGTCTTTGGGCCGTACGAGTTGAAGGTGGTCAAACAAGTCCATGGCGGAGGCAGGGAGATCGACGTCAAGCGCTCGAAGCAAAACCTCGCTGAGCGGATTAAAGATTGGGCGCCCGATCTCAAGGGCAAAAACAAGCGCAAGAACGGCATACGTCTACGCT
>VGXJ01000069.1 GCA_016873375.1 Phycisphaerae bacterium | reverse complement strand
ACTCTCGGGTCCCAGCCGACGCCACTCCCCTTTCCAAATCTCGATTCGGCCCTCTCGCCAAAAGGGGCCGCCATTGGAGCCGCGGAATTCTCCGGCGACGATTTTGTGCAACCCTCGGGGGGGGCACTTAAGGGGCAGCCCGTCGTTCATGCTCCTCCGACCCCTTGGATCCCTCCGGCCTTGCGCACCACCAACGATTTCAAGCTCGCGGGCGCTGGCAGTCAGGCTCCCGTCGGCCCTCGGCGGTCGGCAAGCTCCAAGGTCAACTACTTTCCGAAGCAACCTACGCACAGAGAGTACGGCCCCAAGTGGCTGCCTGCCGTACCCGAGGAGAAGCCTAGCACCGCCGCCGATCTCGAACCCGATCAGCTTACGCCCATCGCCGAGCGCATGGAACACGCGGCCGCTGCCATCGCCTTCAGCGCCAACACCATCAGCCCGGAGTCAGCTGATTGCGCTTTTGCCCTCTCGGCGTGGATCGATGGCGTCGTCGTCCCACCCGGTGCCGTCAGCGCTGGCCCGGGAACGTACACCGTCGATCACGACGCGCTCGCGGCCTCTCTCCTCGATGCGGCCGCTGCAAGCAGCACCTCCAAAGCGGCTTATGAGCCAATGCTCGAGGCCCTGACTGCGCTCAACTTGGGCTCACTGGGCACGACCGGCGTCAGTGACGGCACCGTGCTGCTCACGGCCCTCCGAGCTGACTCGCCCGACGCTCCCGCAACGCACGCTCAGGCCGCACAGGACCCGCGCTGGCTCAAGGCCGAGGCCGGCGAGCTCGATAACCACAAGCGCAACGGCTCGTGGGAAGAGCTCTCCCGCTCACAGGTGCCACGCGGTCGCCGCGTTCACAAGCTGGTGTGGGTCTACAAGGTGAAGCGCGACGGCACGTGCAAGGCGCGTCTCTGCGTGCAGGGTTGCACGCTCGAGGAAGGCATCGACTTCGATCAGACCTTCTCAGCTGCGCTCCGTTACAGCTCGGCTCGTGGCCTCTTTTGCTACGCTGCTCGCAAGGGTTGCAAGGTGCGCAGCATCGACTACGTAGCGGCGTACCTCCAAGGCAAGTTCATCGAGGGCGAGGTCATCTACTGCCACATGCCGCCCGGCTACGTCGAGCTGGACCCCGATGGTATCCCCCGCGTGCTCAAGATCGTCAAGCCTATATACGGCATTCCCCAGGCTGGCCGCCGTCTTCAGCGCCAGATTTTTCCATGGATGAAGGCGCAAGGCCTCAAGCCTCTCGACGACTCCGACCCGTGCGTCTTCGTGCGCGAGGACGACAGCGACGGCGAGATTTTTGTCGTTGGCCTCTACGTGGACAACCTCCAGATCGTGCACTCTGTCGACATCGACGACAAAGGGAACGCGCCTCCGGGCTCCTTCTGCGCCTCGTTCCTCAAGGCACTCAACGAGACCTGGGACGTCATCGATGAGGGCCCGATGGTCGATCTCCTCGGGATCCAAGTGCGCCACAATGCCGACGGCTCGATCACGCTGCATCAGGAGGCCTACATCGACAAGCTGGTGGAGCGCTTCCTCCCGGGCGGCGTGCCTCCTTCGCTGCAGGGCACCTCGCTTCCGTACTCGCGCAACCTTGACAAACACGTCTCGGACGCGGCTGCCTGCACCGGCGTGGACTACCCGCACCTCGTCAAGCCCTTTCAAGAGCGCATCGGCTCCCTCATGTACGCCACAACTTCGACTCGCTGTGACATCGCCTACCCCGTCCACCAGCTCTGCAAGTGTCTCGCTAAGCCCACACCCGAGCTGATGGAGGAGGCCGACCGCGTCATCGCGTACCTCGCGCGCCACCGCTCCGTCGGTATCACCTTTGATCCGGGACCGACCGACCTGCACGCGTTCTCGGACGCTTCATGGGAGGTTCGCAACTCTACCTCGGGCTGGGTCGTCATGTGGGGCAATGCTGCGCTTTCTTGGGGTTCGCGCAAGCAGAAGTGCGTTGCTCTCTCGTCTTGCGAGGCCGAACTTGTCGCACTCTCTGAAGCTACCAAGGACGTTGTCTACTCTCGCAAGTTCGTCACTGGCCTCGACAAGTCCGCGATCCGCGGCCCTACTGATCTCCGCACGGACAACACGGCCGCGCGTCACGTTTCTTACAATCCCGAGCTTCACGACAGGATGAAGCACGTGGCGCGTCGTCACTTCTTCGTGCGCGACATGGTCGAAAACTTTGAGATCAATGTCCCGTTTGTCCCCACGAAGGAGAACGTTGCTGACTTCTTTACCAAGTCCCTCCCAGCGCCGGCTTTCTTCGCCTTTCGCAAGATCCTCATGAACGAGCGCGACCAGGCATCTCCTCCTTCTAAGCTCTCGCCCCTGCTCGTGGGTCTCGCTATGGTCGAGGGGGGGGCGTCCGAAGGAAATGCTTAATACAAGCTTAGGCGAATCGAATGCGGCCCGCTCGGCCACTTAGTCGGATCGAATGCTCGGCCGTGACCGGGCACTTACCCGTTGGATGGTTCTCACCATCACGTGTTAGTGTGTGCCCCCTGAGTGTGGCCCTTGCCCCTTTGTGGCCCCTGGAGCGTGGCACCGCGCCCCGATTGCCTAATCGGGCGCGAA
This sequence comes from Phycisphaerae bacterium, assembly GCA_016873375.1. Taxonomy (GTDB): domain Bacteria; phylum Planctomycetota; class Phycisphaerae; order Phycisphaerales; family SM1A02; genus SYIB01. The sequence goes on along the minus strand of VGXJ01000069.1, from coordinate 5,453 downwards.
CTTAGAATCGCGATCACTTCCCGCAAGCGCGTGTTTTTCCAGGCGTGAGTCGGGGGTTGTCTGTCTAGAACACCCTTTGCGCACTCCGCGTGCGACGTCTAAGGTTACTCACCACTACTCAAGTAGTCACTCTTTCCCGCGTGGTATCGGTGGTGGTCCGACTACCTCCTGCCCGTCCCACTTCGACCGATCGAAGAATGTCATCGCTATCCGCTGCAACGACGCACGACCCTGAGTCACCGTCAACACCGACCTATCCAAACGGCGAGCCCATCCTCTACACGGGCAACCCCGCCGAGCTCACGGGCATCCTCGAGGCCCTCAACGAGCACTTCGTCAACAACGGCCTTTTCCAACCGCTCCTCACGCACGGCGCGGTCCTTCTGCGCAATGGCAAGGTTGCCGTCGATTCCTTCACTACCGCAACATTCCTCACCGACCCGGACTACGCGGACGGTGTGGGCTCGTTCGAGGACCCGTACATGTCCACCACGGCGAGCATCGCCAAGTACAACGCGTCTCCGGCCGGTAAGGCGAAGGCACTCACTGCCGTGACGACCAAGCCGGCCGACTTCGATGTCCAGTTCATTGTCTCGCCCGAGATGTGCAAGGCGGAGGACAACAGGCTCCTCAAGACTGTGCTGAGCATCATTCCCAACGAGACCATCGCCGGGCGCCTCCGCACGGCCGCCAAGGGCAGCGGCCGGGCCCTTCTAAACCTTCTTCGCTCGGAGGCCGCCAAAGCCAAGCCGGCCGATACTGCGCTCGTCGAGGCGACGTTCAACGCCCACGTCCTCAACAAGCTCCATGGCGCCCCAATCACCGCGGAGAATCTCGCGGCCTTCATCGAGAAGTACAAGCAACTGGAGGCCATGCTGCCGCGCGCGATGAGGGCGCTGCAAACCGATGGCACCAGGCTCGAGATTGTGAACCAGCTCGCGCAAGTCGACCCCAACATCTGCGACCAGTACGAGGTCCGGATGACCGCGTTGGGCTCCAACGCGCCCAAGACCATGGACGACGCCGTCGCGCTCATCGAAGAAATCCTCCGCACGAGAGCTGCGCGTGCCAAGCTCGCCGCCCTCTCCAGCGGTGCCAAGCAGTTAGGCCTCGTCGCTGGCAACGTGACCGTCTCCGACCGCGACCCGACCAAGAACAAGCCCGGCGACGAGAAGAAGACCAAGAAGCCTAAGCCACCTCGCCGCCCCGATGGCAGCAAGAAGGGCGAACTCCTCAAGTGGATCGAGGGCATGGATCTGTGCAAGTGCGGCGGCAAGCACCTCTACCGCGACTGCCCCGACCCGAGCACGAAGGCCTGGTTCGAGGCCTCCAAGGCCAAGAAGGACGCCGAGAAGGCCAAAGCTGCCCTTACAGCCACGCCCGCATCAACTCTCGCGTCCACTGGTGGGGGGGGTGGCGCCCGCGCGACCACGGTGACCATCACCGGCGATCACACGACTGACGAGCGCGCCCTCCTTGCCCAACTTTCCGGCTTCCTCGACACCGCCGAGCCCTCGAAGGTCGTGCACTTGAGCGAGACCGCGAAGACCGTGCACTTCGCCCACGTTGCTAAGATCAAGTTCATCGACGGCATCGCGCAGCTCATCGATCCCTCTGCGGACGAGCTCTCCCTGGCCGAAACCCTTGGCATTGCCACCGCCAACCTTGACCCGAGCAACAACCAAGGCCCCGACTTCGTACCCGGGTGCTCGGGCGCCTGCGCGCTCCGCCAGTGCGCGATCGGTACCACTGATAGCGCGCGCTCCGACGATAATCCCGATCCGGCCCCGCGCTGCAAAGATTGCACCGACGATCCCGACGATCTCGGCGACGAAAGAGCCGACGGACCGACTGCCGAGAAGCACGCCGACGAAACCGCCGATTTCGCCGCGCAACCCGCCGACGAATCCCCCGCCGAGCCCGCCGATCCCTCGCGCGACGATGCGATGCGTGCTGCAGTGGCTCCGCTCCTCATCGCCTCGCGCGTGGCGGCCATCCTCGACGCTCGTCGCCGTCAGCGCCTCACCGCTGGGCCGCCTGCCGTCCAGTGGCTCGCCGCCTCGGCCATCGGCATCATCCTCTTCGCCCTGGTCGCAGGATCGCTCGTTGGACCCACTTCGGCTCCTATCCATGCCATCGACGGCCCCTTCTCGGACGGTGACCCGGGCGGTGACGCTGTCCTCCGCTCCGATGCCCTATCTTCGGTCGCTCATCGGATCTCCGAGGGGCTCATCGCTCGCGCCTCGTACCACGTCCTGTTAACCTTCGTCACCACCGTCTTTACCGTGGCAGTTCTCTGGCCCGCAGCCTTCGCAGCCATCGCCGGACGCCAGCCTGCGGATGTTGCCCAAGGCCTTGCGTACGTGGTCGCCACGCCAATGATTGGCCTCGTCAACAGCGCCTGCTCCCTTGGACCCGCCACCGGCCGGTCGACGGCCGCCGTCTGGCTCACTCGGGGCACGTCGTCCGCGGCGTCCGCCCTTACGCGCCTCCGGCGCGTGGCGCCCATCTTCGTCGCCACGGCCCTTCTCGCCTCGGCTATCTTCATCGGCCCGGCCGCCTCTGACTACCACAGCGCCGTAGCCGTCTTTCGAGGGACAAACGTCACGCGCATCGAGCTGCCATACTATGGCAGATGGGTGCCGCAGGGCTCCGCCGTAGATGAGGCCCTTAGACTAAAGGATCCAGCTGCCCTGGAGGCCCTCGTGGCCGGCGCCACCAGCGAGCATCAGGTGTCACCAATAGGCATTCTCAAGCTCCACCCCGATTCCGGCTGTACCGGCAGCAACACGCCGCACCTTCACCTGCTCGCCAACCGTCGCCCCTGCGATGAGATTTACTCGCAGGCGAACGGTAACATCTCGAGATGTGAGGCCATCGGTGACCTTCCCGTGATCGTGCGCAACAAGCAGGGCGCCGCCGTGCAGCTCACCTTCACCAACGTGCGCTGCGTGCCCGAATTCAAGTTCTCGCTCCTCTCAGTCAAGCAGCTGTGGAACGAGCAGGGCATCGACGCACGCTTCTGTGACATCAACGCGCTCGTCCTTCCAAACCAGTCTGGCCTCATCCCCTACGACCCGGATCGATCACTGTCCACAATCAACGCGGTGCCTTGCGCCCACGTTGCCGCCTCGGCGAACCGCGTGCCGCCTCCTGCCCCTCAGACGACCCTCGAGGCACTCGCGTCGCTCGGCTTCCACCAGGTCGGCTCGATCTCACATCTCGCCAAGCTCTCTGGGGTGCAGATCGGCGCGCTGATGCATCGGCGCAATCACGGCAGCATCCACAAGATCAAGGCGTGCGTCCACGCGTCCAAGGACGGCCCTAAGAACCTCGGCACTGCAGTTCAGCCCACGTGCCTCGACTGCGCGGCCACTCGCATCAAGGCCGCTGCACACTCCGGTCGGCGTGAGCCGTGCACCGAACCCGGCACCCTGCATATCGACCTCAAGGAGTTCGCGCGCTCGTACGGCGGCTACCAGTATGCGCTCATCGCCGTCGACGAGCATACTCGGTACATCTTCACGCAGTGCCTACGCCAAAAGTCCGAGGCGCTCGACGCCGTCAAGCGCGTCGTGGCCGAATTCAACGCGATCGTCGGCACCCGCTTGGACACCGACGGCAAGCCGCTCCCTCGTCCCACTGTCCGCACGATCATGAGCGACCGTGAGGGCAAACTCATCTCACACGCGTTCAACGAGTTTCGGGCCGACGCGAGCCTCCACCACAACACGAGCGCCCCACACGACCACGACCTCAACGGCATTGCCGAGCGGGCCATCGGCGCTGTTAGCGAGACGGCCGCGGCGCTACTTCACTCCGCCAACGCGACCATCCTCGAGTGGCCCTGGCTCATCCGCTACGCTGTGGACTGGCATAACAGCCTGATCGGCGATACCGGCACCTCATCGGCCGACCCGCAGATCTCGCCCTACCAGCGTCTCACGCACAAGCTGCCAGCCATCATGGACCTCGCCCGCTACGGCTGCCGCGCCGTCGTGCTCAAGCCACCCAACCAGCAGAACAAAACCGCGCTCGACTCACGTGGTTGGGTGGGCACTTTCTGCGGTCGCTCAGTCAATTCGCCCGGCTGCTGGGACGTCAACTGCAACGGCACCATCGTGAGCAGCTCCAGCGTGCAAGTCGATGAAGAGTACATGCCGCGACTTGGCTCGCAGGCGCATCAACCTCTACCGCCCACGGCTCCCACGACACGGACCTCTCCCCCGGACCCCGTGCCGCACATCGACAGCGATCGACCCGTCGCTCCCGCAGCCCCATCGGCCGCCCCGATCAACGCATCCGTGCACCACGAACGACCCGCGCGCAAGACACTCTCGCTGCTCAACCTCTTCAGCGGCCCCTACCATCGGACGGACGGCCTCGCGGCCACCCTCTCCGCCTACGGTTGGACCAACATCACTCAAATCGACAACGACGCCGAAGTAGGGGGGGGCTGGCAACATGACGTGCTGAACGACGCGACCTACACGAAACTCCTCGCGGAGTGCTCCACCGGCCAGTATGACGCCCTCATGATCGCGTTCCCGTGCAGCACTTTCTCAGTTTCACGCTTCTTCGACGCCACTGTCGACGGTCACGACTCAGGTCCTCCAATCGTGCGCGACCACGATCATCCTGACGGCATCCCCGACCTCGACCCTAAACACGTCAAGGAGCTCAAGACGTCCAACCTCCTGCTCGAGCGCACCGTCGAGCTTGCACTCGCCGCACACCGCTCGACGAGCAGGGCGACCATCATCCTCGAGAACCCGGCCGACAGATCCATTCGCGGCTCCACCTGCTTCTCTGAGGACCTCGCCAAGCACGGCTCGCTTTTCGCCACGTCAGCAGTCGCCCGCCTCATAGCCGGCCTCGAAAACTCGTCAACGGCCACCTTCGCCTACTGCCGGCTCGGCTCTGATTTCCAGAAGTACACGACTCTCCTGTACACGAACGACGCGGCGCCCGTCCTCGACGACCTCAACCAGCACAACTACCAATGCAACCACCCTCGCGGCTCGCACAACAAGGTGGGCGGCCGCGGCAACGACGGCTCCTTCAAGTCCAAGGAAGCGGCGCCATACCCGCAGAAACTCATCCTGCTTCTCGCGCGGGCTCTCACGCTCGCACGCACGGGCTCCGCCGAGCCTCTCGATCAAGCCCGGCCGGAGCCAATTGCAACACGGCCCGCCGTCCAGTCAGTCGCCAAGCCGATCGCAGTTTCGCCACGTACGGCTTCCCCGTTGGCGTCATCGCCGGCCAGGCCCCCACCGTCCACAACTCTCGGGTCCCAGCCGACGCCACTTCCCTTTCCAAATCTCGATTCGGCCCTCTCGCCAAAAGGGGCCGCCATTGGGGCCGCGGAATTCTCCGGCGACGATTTTGTGCAACCCTCGGGGGGGGCACTTAAGGGGCAGCCCGTCGTTCATGCTCCTCCGACCCCATGGATC
>VGXJ01000068.1 GCA_016873375.1 Phycisphaerae bacterium | reverse complement strand
GCGGATGGATGCCTTCTACCGACGCGTCCGCAAGCGGCTCGACATCATGGTCGACGATGCTGGGCGCCCGGAGGGTGGTGCATGGTCCTTCGATGCAGAGAACCGGGAACGGTGGGATGGCGTGCCGGCGGCGCCTGAGCCGCCGGTCTTCGCGATGACCGCCCGCCGGACCGAAGTCGAGCGCGAGGTGAACGAGCGTTTCTCGCACCATCCGGGCGCGGTGGATGTCCAAGTGCTCCCCGCGACCCTGCGCGAGACGCACCAACTGTGGTCGTGGGCGTTGCGGGCCTGTCTGCCGCACTTTGGGCCGTTCGAGGATGCCATGAGCACGCGGAGCAGGGGGCTGTTCCATTCGCGCATCTCGCCGCTGCTCAATGTGATGCGGATCCTGCCTCGCCGCCTGGTCGATGATGTGCTGGCACTCGACATTCCGCTGGCATGCCGGGAGGGATTCGTCCGTCAGGTCATCGGTTGGCGCGAATTCGTGCGCCATGTCCACGATGCGACCCAAGGGTTCCGGACCGGCTTGGGCACGGCCACGGGCACCGTGGCGAAGGTCCCGGGCGATGGCGGTTTCGCGCGCTGGTCGGGCAAGGGCTGGACCACCGCAGGCAGCGCACCCGCTGGCGTCGATGGTGGCGCGCGTCCGTCGTGGGCCGCTCGGGCAGGCGGCGGAGCGACACCGCTTCCGCCGGCCTTCTGGGGCGCCCCGAGCGGGCTTCGATGTCTGGATCAGGTCGTCGAGGGCGTGTGGGCCGAAGCATGGAGCCACCACATCACCCGGCTCATGGTGCTGGGCAACCTCGCGACGCTGCTCGATGTGGATCCCCGTGAACTCACCGATTGGTTCTGGGTTGCCTACATGGATGCCTGGGACTGGGTCGTCGAGCCCAATGTGCTTGGCATGGCCACCTACAGCGCGGGCGAGGTGATGACGACCAAGCCGTATGTCTGCGGCAGCGCCTACATCCGCAAGATGGGTGACTTCTGCGATGGGTGCCGCTTCACGCCGGGCACGACCTGCCCGATCACCCCGATGTACTGGGCTTTCTTGGGTCGCCACGAGGCGTCCTTGAGGGACAATCCCCGCATGAGCCTTGTCATGGGCAGCGTGCGGAAGCGTTCGGCCGATCAGCGTCGCGACGACCAGCGCGTGGCCTCGATCGTCTGTGAACTGTTGGTCCACGGCAAGCCCGTCACCGTGGAGTCCTTGCGATGAGCCGCTTCACGCGTTCAAGCCCGATGCCCGCCTCGCGCGGCGATCTGGCCCACTGGCACATGCGCGAGGGCGCGCTGCAGCGCATGCTCCCGCCGTGGGAAGAGGTCGATGTGGTCAAGGCTCCGGTCCCCATGGTCGATGGCGCAATCGCCGAGTTCATCCTGCAGAAGGGACTGCTGCCGATCCGCTGGGTGGCGCGCCACGAGCAGGTCGATCCGGCGACGGGCTTTGTCGACATCCAAGTGCGCGGGCCGTTCCGTCGGTGGCGTCACCAGCACCGGTTCGAGGAGCGCGGTGCATCAAGCGCGATCACCGATGACATTCAGTATGAGCTCCCCGTGCCGCCGGTGGGCTCGATGCTGGGCGGTTGGCTGGTGCGCAGTGATCTCGAGCGCGCCTTCAGGTTCCGCCATCGGCGTCTGGCGAATGACCTGCACCGCCACCGGGAGTGCGCTGCACTCTCGGAACTGTGCGTGGGCATCACCGGCGCAAGTGGCATGGTCGGTCGGCAGTTGCAGGCATTCCTGACGACTGGCGGCACGAGCGTGAAGCGACTCACCCGAGGCTCGGCCAGCGCCAGCCGCGGCGAGATCCAGTGGAATCCCGGCGGTGAGCGTGTCGCCACGGCGCCCTTCGAGTCGCTGGACGCGATCGTTCACCTGGCCGGTGCGAACTTGGCGGATGAACGATGGACGCCCGCCCGCAAGGAAGTCCTGCGCGAGAGCCGGATCGCGGCCACGCGACACCTGTGCACGCTGCTGGCGGGCCTCGAGCGCAAGCCGAAGGTCCTTGTGTGCATGAGCGGCATCGGGATCTACGGCACCGAGCACGAGCGCACGGTGGACGAGCGCGATGCCGCCGGCAGCGATTTCATCGCCCAGCTCGCCCGGGATTGGGAGGCTGCAGCGCAGCCTGCAATCGATGCGGGCATTCGCGTGGTCTTCCTTCGTGCGGGCATGGTGGTCACGGCTGCAGGCGGGGCCGTCGCCAAGATGCGAACGCCGTTTCTCTTCGGAGCCGGCGGACCGATCGGTTCCGGCAAGCAGGGCATCTCGTGGATTGCGTCCGATGACCTTCTGGGCATGATCGCCACGGCGATCGTGGATGCTCGCTGGGCAGGGCCGGTGAATGCCGTGGCTCCCGAGTCAGTGGAGCAGCGTCAGTTCGCCAAGGCGCTCGGGCGCAGCCTGCGTCGACCGGCGTTCGCGCCGATGCCGGCTGCGGTCGTGCGCATGCTCTTCGGCGAGATGGGTGAGTCGCTGCTCCTGCGCGGGCAGTTCGCACAGCCCACCCGTGCCGCTGAGCTTGGATTCCGCTGGGATTTCCCGCTCTTGCAGGATGCCCTTGACTTCGAACTTGGACGCGCGTGATGGCACCATCGATCTGCTGGTTCTCGAACGATCTTCGGCTGGATGACCAACCGTCGTGGCGGGCTGCGTGCGAGCGCGGCGAGCCGGTCGTGGCGCTGTACATCTGGGATCCCGACGGTGAGGGAGCCTGGGCTCCCGGCGGTGCGAGCCGCTGGTGGCTGCATCGCTCGCTCGGCGCGCTCGATGCCTCGCTGCGCTCTCTTGGGGGGCGGCTGGTGATCCGGTCGGGACCTCGTGCTGCCGTACTGCTCGCGGTTGCCGCAGAGACCGGTGCCGACACGATCTATGCGAACGAGCGCTTTGAGCTCGGAGCGCGCGAGTCCAACGCCGCTGCACAGCGAGAACTCGCCGCCTCTGGCATCGGCATCGTCTGGGCGAATGGCTCGCTGCTCCACGACCCATGGTCGGTGCGCACGGGGACGGGCGTTCCCTACAAGGTGTATTCGCCCTTCGCCAAGGCGTGGCGTACCCGTTGCCAGCTCGATGCAGCACGCGGTGCTCCTCGTGCGGTGCCATGGTTCAAGGGCGCGCTCGCCAGTGCATCGATCGAGTCGCTCAAGCTCGAACCGGTCAAGGCGTGGGACGGTGCATTCCACGCGCTCTGGACCCCCGGCGAGGCCGGTGCGAAGGATCGACTGAAGGCTTTCCTCGCAGGACCGGTGTCGGGGTATGCCGATGGCAGGGACTTCCCCGGGCGACCCGCAGCGAGTCGCCTGAGTCCGCATGTTCATGCAGGCGAACTGTCCCCGCGCCGGATCTGGCACGAAGCCGAGCGCGCCGCACAGGTGCAGCCCGGCTGGCGTGCGGCGATCGACAAGTTCCAGGCTGAACTGCTCTGGAGGGACTTCGCCCACCATGTCATGGCCAACTTCCCGCACACCGCGGAGCGGCCTCTGCAACCCGGCTTCGAGGCGTTCCCTTGGAACGACGACCCGGCGGCGCTGAAGCGCTGGCAGCGCGGGCAGACGGGCTATCCGATCGTCGATGCTGGCATGCGCGAACTCTGGTCGACTGGCACCATGCACAACCGCATCCGCATGGTGGTGAGCTCATTCCTCGTCAAGCACCTTCGGCAGCACTGGCGCCACGGTGCCGACTGGTTCTGGGACACCTTGCTCGATGCGGATCTCTCCAGCAATTCGCTTGGCTGGCAATGGAGTGCCGGGTGCGGTGCGGACGCCGCGCCGTACTTCCGGATCTTCAATCCGGTGTTGCAATGGAGTGCCGGGTGCGGTGCCGACGCCGCGCCGTACTTCCGGATCTTCAATCCGGTGCTGCAAGGTGAGAAGTTCGACGCGGACGGCGCCTATGTTCGCCGGTGGGTTCCTGAGCTGGCCCGCGTGCCGAGCAAGCTGATCCACAAGCCATGGGAAGCGCCCACGGCCGTCCTCGCCGCGGCGGGGGTGGTGCTTGGCCAGTCCTATCCGAAGCCCATCGTCGATCACGCCACGGCGCGTGATGCAGCACTCCGGGCGCTTTCTTCGATCAAGGCTCCTGCATATCATGAACGGCGTGCGGTGGTTCACCGTTCTGGCCGTGGCGTGCGGCGTGAGCCTGATGGCCTCGAACGCCACCAAAGTCCAGCCGGCCCCGACCGCTGTGCAGGCTCCCGTGGCGGCAGTGAATCCAACGACCGAGCCGTCCTCGCCCGAGGCGTCCGCACTGAATGAGTCCAGCGAAGGCTCTGCTGCACCCACGACCACTCGGAGCGCACGGCGCACGACGCCGTCGGCTTCGGTCACGAAGGCTGAACTCGCCGCAGCATTCCAGCGGCTGGAGACAGCCGTCGCCGATGGACCCGGTGGGTTGTCGAGAACGGAATTGAACCGTCGGTTCGATGGCCTGACGCTGCTGTTCTTCCAGAACCGGCTCGTGGAGGCGGTCGATGCGCTCGATGCGCTGACCCTCGATGTGCTGGAGGTGCAGGACGCCGATGAGCGCGCTGATCTCCTTCGTGCGATGCAGGTGCGCGTTGCCCCTGCGCGCAGTGCGCTGCGCGCCGACGAGGCCTCGATGGCCGTGTCGGTTGCGCTGCCGCGGTCCGGCCTCGGTACGCCGATCACCCTGAGAGCCGGCGGCGGCCAGCCATTTGAGGTCACGCCGCCGGCCACCGTCACGCTCGCGATGGGGGAGGATGCGGGAGCACGCACCATCGATGTCCGGTTGGCCAAGGACCCGGCGAGCGACTGGATGCGGATTCGCATGGTTCCCGTGACCGAGGCTTCGCCGGATGAACTCCGGCAGCGGGCCGAGCGCGCGATCGAACTGGCGGCCGCCTCGGGCCGCTGCACACCCACCGATCTTGCGGAAGCCCGCTTCCGCGCAGCGCTCCTCACCAACGAGGCATCACCGCGCCGGACCATCCAGCTCGTCATGGACCAGTCGCGAATCTGGTCGATGGTGCGCGAGGATCTTGCCCGGCTCGAACGGGGCGAGCCGTTGTTCGTCGGCCGGCGCGGCGACCAGTGGCGCGTGATCGAGGTCGGTGGTGTGAACCTGCCGTGCCGGATCGTCGTGCCCGACTCAGTGCGCGACGGATCGAGCCCGCCCTTGGTGATTGCCCTGCACGGCGCGGGTGGCGATGAGTGCATGTTCTTCTCCGCCTACGGACAGGGCGAGATCGTTCGTCAGGCCGAGCGACTTGGTTGTGTGGTGGTGGCGCCGAACACGACGGTCTTCGCGACGAGTCCGCTGCTCTTCGATGGGCTCGTCGACCGGCTGGCCCAGGAGTGGGGCATCGACCGTGCGCGCGTCGCGGTCGTTGGGCACAGCATGGGGGCGGCGGCGACGGCTTCGATCGTGTGCGCCCGGCCCGAGGCCATCGCGCGCGCGGCACTCTTGGCTGGCTGGGGTGGCTTCGGCGGCGTGCCCGGCTGCCCGGCACGGGGCGTTCAGGGATGGACGAGGCGGCGATCCGGGAACTGCCGCCGATCCGTGTCGAGTTGGGTGCGCTCGATCCGCTGATGCAGGCCAGTCGCATCTCGGCAGCTGCGCGGTCGCTCCGGGATCGTGGGGCGTGCATCGAATGCACCGTCCACGAAGGCGAAGGTCACACGATGATCGTGCCGCAAGTACTGCCGTCAGTCATGGACTGGCTGATCGTGCCGCCTGCCGCCATGCCCGCACTGCCAGAAGCATCGCCAGCCCCAGCACCGTGAGCTCGACGATCACGATGCCGTGCACGCCGCGCCACATTCCTCCGACGAGCGCGGCGCCAGGGCCGATCACGTAGCCCAAGCCGATGAGTGCCTCGTGCTTGCCACCCGCGTCGACATCGGCGCGCTCCAGTCGCATCGCGTAATAGAGCGCGCTGTAGTAGAGCAACCCGTGCCCGAGACCGATCGACACGAGGCCGATGACGAGCGTGATCGTGTTGGGGGCCAAGGCAGCCATCGTGAAGCCGGCAGCGAGCGCAAGCGCGGCGAGTACGAGTCCCTGCCATCGTCCATGCCAGAAGTGGGTGAGCGCCAGCATCGATACGGCCGCTGCCCGGGCGAAGAGCCAAAGGGAACCCAGTGGCGTGCGCCAAGCAGGATCGATCGCCAGGGCTTCGATCGCATACGGCAGGATCGGGCTGATCGCACCAACCACGATGTAGGCCGTGGGCAGCAGCACGCGCGCGCTGGCGAGCATCGGCTGGTAGGACGCAGGGGCGTCGTGGTGTTCCTCTCCGTGCGGCGCGGGTTCGCGCGGCAGGAAACGAAGGCACATGATGCTGAGCCCGCTGATCGGCAGGACCGCGACCATGGCCCAGCGCGTGAGGCCGGTGGCATAGAGCGGCGCCATGAGCAGGAGGCACGCGCCGACGGAGCCCATCCAGTTGATGCTCCAGAGCCCGATGGAGCGGCGCATGGCGTGGCCGTCCTTGCCGCTGCTCACATACGCCTCGACGACGGGCCACATCATGGCGCCCGCGACCGAGAGAACCGCTGCTGCGACGACGAGCCCGATGCTCGAACCCGGAACGAGGACCAGTGGCGCAGCCAGTCCTTGCGCGACGAAGATCCAACCGAGGAATGCACGCGGGCTGATCCGATTGCCGAGCCGCCGCAGCAGTGATCCGGTCCACCATGCCGCGGCGGCATATGCCAACGCCGTGCCGACATAGAGCGCGAGCGTTTCCTGCCGGATCCAACCGAGGAATGCGCGCGGGCTGATCCGATTGCCGAGCCGCCGCAGCAGTGATCCGGTCCACCATGCCGCCGCGGCATATGCCAGGGCCGTGCCGACATAGAGCGCGAGCGTTTCCTGCCGGGTGTAGGCGTAGTCGCGCTCCACCAGGAAGCTCAGTCCATTCCAGAGCACGCCGGTACCCAGCGAATTCACGCAGGTGATCGTGTGGAGCGCCCAGGCTTGCGCACGCGCCGAGGGCGCGCGGCACTCGCTCGATCCGGGGTGTTGGACAGCATCCGTGCTGGGCACGCCCAAAGGCTAGCGCGATCGGTGGGGGCCTTGGTACAGTCCTTCGTCGTTCGCTGTCTTGGTAGCTCAATTGGATAGAGCGTCGCCCTCCGAAGGCGAAGGCTGTGGGTTCAAGTCCCGCCCAGGACGTTTCGGTTCGATGCGCTGAGCGTGTCGATGAGCTGAGTGAGCGCTCTGGCTGTGCGGCCGTCGCCCCCTTTCCGCGACGGCTGCAGGACAGCGGCCGCGCAGCGCCCATCCCGAGCGACGCAGGAGGAGCGCGCGCGTCCGCGCGGCCAGGGCCCGAGGTCGCGGGAGGACAAGCACGAACAGCGCCGCGTAGAGTCCGCGGATGCGCATCGCTGAATTCCAGAAGCTGATCCACGACCGCTATTACGCCACGGACAGTGCGCGCGGTGCCGGCAAGACCTTCCTGTGGTTCGCCGAGGAGTTCGGCGAGCTCGCCCATGCGCTGGGCAAGCTTGAACGCGGCGAGCCAGACCCGGCGAACCTGCGCGAGGAGTTCGCCGACTGCCTGGCGTGGATGTGCACGCTGGCCAACATCGCGGGCGTCGACCTGGAGGAAGCGATCCGCGAGAAGTACCTCGACGGCGGCGGCCCCAAGGGGACCAAGTGAACTGCGCGGTCTGCGAGCAGCACGCTGCGGCGCGAGCGGCAGGGCATGTGCTGTGGACTGATGGCCGCTTCCTCGTGATCCATCACCCTGAGCCGAGTCCGCTTGCGGGCTGGCTTCGACTGGATTCGGTGGACCATGTTGGTGGCGTGGCGGACCTCAGCGACGAGGATGCGGCGCACTTCGGTGTGCTGCATGCCCGCATCGCCGCATGCATGAAGCAGGCACTCGGCGTTGACCGTGTGTATTCGATTGCCTTCGGCGAGAGTGCCCGCCATCTGCACATGCATCTGGTGCCGCGCCGTGCTGATCGTGATGACCTTGCTGCATGGGCACTGGCCGACGGCTACCGCGCCTGCATGCGCGATCCATCGCTGGCTGCCTCGGGCGCTGCCGTGCACGAGGCCCGCGAGCGCTTCCGCGCGCTGCTCG
>VGXJ01000067.1 GCA_016873375.1 Phycisphaerae bacterium | reverse complement strand
GCGCCCACGCTGATGGGTGAGCACCTTCGCCTGCGCAGTTCCGACACCGGCTACAGCTACCCGGCCGATGCGGCGCCGGTGATCGAGTCGGCGCGCGCGGGGCGCGACTTCCAGCGTCCGATCGGCGACCCCATGGTCAGCCACACCGCACCCACGCGCAGCGAAGGCAACATCCGCCTCGCCCAAGACGCCCGCGTGGGCGATCGAATCCTCGTGACCAAGTTCCTTTGGCCGATCCAGCAGCCGCAGCGCTGGGATGTGGTCGTCTTCAAGAATCCTTGCGATCCGGTCGGCGATGCGACCTACTACATCAAGCGCCTCGTCGGCATGCCGGGCGAGCGCTTCGCGCTGGCTGATGGCGATGCGTTCACCGGTGCACCCGACACGCCCGCTTCCGCCATGCGCATCCAGCGCAAGCCTGAGTCCGTGCAGCGCGCGGTCTTGCAGCCGGTCTGGAACAGCGATTTCGCGCCGATCGATCCAAGCGCCATGCGCCAGCGCATGCGTGGTTCATGGAGCGGCCCGCCGCTGCGCGGCCAAGGCTGGGACACGACCGACCCACGCGCGTTCGCGTGGGGTGCGACCGGACCGGCGCGGCTTGAGTGGGTCTCGACCGACATCCCGCTTGATGACTGGAACGCCTACAACTCCACACGACCGGAGATCCCGCTCTTCCCAGTGGGCGACCTGCGCGTGGCAGCACACTGCACGCCCGCCTCGAGCGGCCTCTTCACGACGAGCCTGTCGATCGGCACACGCTCGCATGTCATGAAGTTCGAGGTCACGGGAGGCAAGGCCACGCTTTCGGTCGTGCACGCGGAGAGCGGCGAGGTGAAGGCCACGGTGAGCGCACCCGTCGCGCTGCCTGACGGCGCATTCGAGCTCGAATTCTGGCACATCGACCAGCGTCTGCAGCTCTTCATCGACGGTGACAGCGTGCTCACGCTCGACTACGAGTGGGATCCGCAGCAGCGCCTCCTCGCCAGCCACAACGGCCGCACCATCGACCAGGTGCTGCAGAACCCCTCGGCGCAGAAGCCCACGCCGACCACGCTGGCCTGGGAGTTCGGTGGCGGGCCCGTGACGCTGCGACGCATCCGCGTGGATCGCGACCTGTACTACCGGCCGGCGTTCCTCAATCCGGGCGACCAGTACCCCATGAACGGCGAGCCGATTCCCGGCCTGGCGTTCGGCATCGACGTGAACCAGCCGCCGGTGATCGGCGATGGCGAGTACGTGATGCTCGGCGACAACTCCGGCGCGAGCCGCGACAGCCGGCTCTGGGGCCGGCCGCACCCACTCGTGTCGGTGCAGCTGGGCAACAGCAGCCCCTTCATCGTTCCCGAGGACCTGATGATCGGCAAGGCCTGGTGCGTCTACTTCCCCGCGCCGATGCGCCTGTCGCCCGGCGGCACGCCGTTCATCCCCGACTTCGGCGAACTCCGGTTCATCCGGTGAGGGGCGGGAGTCACTCCCCGCGCACGCTCGTGATCAAGGCCTGCACGCGATCGGTCCATGATGCGGCCATCGCTTCGAGATCGATGGGTACCTTCGGCGTGATGCTGCCCAAGGAAGGCATGGTCTCCACGGTCGCGGCCTCGGTCCCCGAGACGAACGCCGTGGCGCCGACCGCATCGCGTTCGTCGGCGAGTTGCTCGAGCACGTCGATCGTCACGCCGCCGTCGTCCACGAGTTCGCCCTTGGGCAGGTGATCTGCGTCCCGCGCAACGGTCGGACTCATCACGGCCAGCACGAACGCCACGCCGTTGGCGCCGAGCCGCACGCCGGCCGCCGTCCGGGCCGCGGCGAGTTCGGGCGCCTGCTTCGGCGGCGACCAGCGGCGCACGATCACGTCGACATCCCACGCCAGGGACTTCGGCAGCTTCAGTCCTCCATCGAGCAGAGCGGTCAGCGACTCGGCCAGGAGCGCCGCGCCGGCGATCAGTCCATCGCGCTCGATGAGCGTGAGCGTGATGGATCGTTCGGCGTGCTTCGCCCAGCGGTACCGCGCCACACCTGGTTCGGCGTGCTCAGCCACGGCCTCGAACGCCATGCCATCGACCACACAGGAGGTCGGCAGGTCCGTGAGCGCAACAAGGCCAAGGAGCAGGGCGGGGATCGTGGGCATCGGTCAACGATAGACCGTGAACGGGTGTGAGCGAAACGTCACAGGGCACTTCGGCGCACGTGACGGCGTGGCAGCGCCACGACTCGACCGCGCGAGAACGCCCGGGATCACGCCATGATGTCGCGGACGATCGAGCCGTGAACATCCGTGAGCCGGTAATCGCGGCCGGCGTGGCGATAGGTCAGCTGCTCGTGGTCCATCCCCATCAGCGCCAGGATCGTGGCGTGCATGTCGTGCACATGCACCTTGTCGCGCTCGGCATACCAGCCGTAATCATCGGTCGCGCCGTAGGAGAAGCCCGGCTTCACGCCACCGCCGGCCATGAACCAAGTGAAGCCATGCGGATTGTGGTCGCGGCCGTCCTCGCCGCCCTGCGACGCAGGGGTGCGTCCGAACTCGCCACCCCAGACCACAAGGGTCTCCTCAAGCATGCCGCGGCTCTTGAGATCTCGGATCAGTCCCGCGATCGGCAGGTCGACCTCGCTTGCATTCTGCGTGTGGCCCTTGCGCAGATCACCGTGCTGGTCCCATTTGTACGAATGCGTGCACTGGATGAAGCGCACGCCGGCTTCCGCGAACCGCCGCGCCAGCAAGCACTGCCGCCCGAAGTCCTCGGTGTTCTTCTCATCGATGCCGTAGAGCTTGAGCGTGGCGGCCGACTCGCCCCTGGTATCGGTGACCCACGGCGCAGCGGCCTGCATGCGGAACGCGAGCTCGAACGCCTCGATCCGGCCCTCGAGCGAAGCACCGCCGCCGCTGCGGTCCATGTGCTCGCGATTGAGCCGCTGCAGCAGGTCGAGCTGCGCGCGCTGCACGTCACCCGGCACGCCAGCCATCATGTGGTCGAACTGCGCCTGGCTCGACGGAATGCCGGTCTTGCCGAACGGCGTGCCGTGGTACGCCGCAGGAAGGAACGCACTCGAGTAGTTGTTCACGCCGCCGTGGCCTAGCGTGGGGCTGATCGTGATGAAGCCGGGCAGGTCCTGGTTCTCGCTGCCCAGGCCGTAGGTGATCCACGAGCCCATGCTCGGCCGCACGAAGTTCTCGCTGCCGGTGTGGATCTTGAGGAGCGCCGCACCGTGCGCTGGATTCGATCCGTGCAGGCTCTTCACGAAGCAGAGCTCATCCACCACCTGCGCCACGTTAGGGAAGAGTTCGCTCACCCATGCACCGCTCTGCCCATGCTGGCGGAACGCCCACGGGCTGCCGAGCAGGTTGCCGGTCTCGGCGAACTGCACGCGCGGCTTGGCCTGCGGGAACGGCTTGCCATGGTCGCGCTGCAGCAGCGGCTTGTAGTCGAAGGTGTCCACCTGCGACGGGCCGCCGTGCATGAACAGGAAGATCACCCGCTTGGCCCGTGCCGGTGCGTGCGGCAGGCGCGGCGCCAAGGGCCCCGATTGAGATGGATCGACCAAGTCTGGACGGCCATCGGCCCACGCGCCGCGACGCAGCAGTTCATCGCCCAAGAGTCCCAGCAGCGCGACCTGCCCAAACCCACTCGCGCAGGACTGGAGCATGGCTCGCCGCGTCACGGCGCTCTGTCGATGACCACAGAACATGCAGAGAGGGTAGCCGCGCTCACGCGCTCGTCGAGCGGCAAGCACCGAATCAGCGCAGGTTCGTGCGATCACTCGATCGTGATGAACTCGCTGCTGGCCAGGATGACCTGCGCGTAAAGGCCCCACGCAGCGTCCTCGCCGAGCGCTGCCTGGCTTGCCATGAAGGACAGCGCGGCATTCGCCTCGCTTGCGGTGGGCTCGCGGCCGAGCGCCATGCGGTACGCCTCCTGCACCACCGCGTGGCCTTGGTGCTCGGCCTGCTGGGGCGGCACGCACGCGGCGGCGGCGAGCACGCGTTCACGCAGGCGCTTTGCCCAGGCGCGGCTCTCCTCGTGCACGAAGGGACTGTTGAGCATGAACAGCGCTTGCGGTGCGATCACGGTCTGCGCGCGCGCATCGAGCGTCACGCTCGCATCGGTGTAGTCGAAGATCCCAAAGAAGCCGAAGAGCGCGTTGCGGATCACCGGCAGGTAGAGGCTCCTGCGGGGCGCACCGTACTGCGCACCGTTGGCACTCTGGTCGTTCGTGACGTACTCGAAGTTCCCGCTCGACAGGAGCGAACCACCCATGGTGCGGTCGAGCGATCCGCTCACCGCAAGCACGCTGTCGCGGATCGCCTCGGCCTCGAGCCTGCGGGGCGTCCAACGCCACAGCAGGCGATTCTCCGGATCGATCGTGCTGGCGATGGCATTGGATTCCGATGACCGCGTGTAGGCATCGGAGTGCATGATCTGCCGATGCAGCCGCTTCAGGTCCCACCCGTTGCGGATGAAGTCGCGTGCGAGCCAGTCGAGAAGTTCAGGATGCGAGGGCTGGCCGCCGCGCGTGCCGAAGTCGCTGGGCGTTTCGACGATGCCGCGTCCGAAGTGCCAGTGCCAGATGCGATTCACGAAGACGCGTGCCGTCAAGGGGTGCTCGTCCTCGACGAGCCACTGCGCCAGTTCGAGCCTGCCGCTGGATCGTTCGGGAATCTCCGGGAGATCGGTGCCCTTGGACAGCGGTCGCGGAGCGCCGCGCGCCACCTTCGGACCGGGCGCCACCGTGTGATCACCACGCACGTGCACCGCGAGATCCCCCGGCTGCTCCTGTTCCGTCACGGCCAGCACCATCAGGGGCGGTGTGAGCATCGCACCGGCCAGGCGATCGCGCTCCCTGACGAGTCCTGCGATCAGCGCACGATCGTCGGCGTGGCGCTGCGATTCCAACGCGGCGGCCACGGCAAACGGACCGCTGGGGCCAAGCAGCGCCGAGCGATCGGCTTCCAACGAAGCTTCATCAAGGCGCTCGCGTGGATCGACCGAGGGGCCGTCGGAGAAGAGCGCGTTCCATGCCACCGAGGCTGCCTGCGCGCGCGCGGCCAAGTCAGTCGCGAGCTCGCGGCGATCGCGCACCGGGCCATGCAGCTCTCCGCGCCACTCGGCAAGCCACGGCTCGCGGTCCAGCGCATCGCGCGCTTGGACGAGCAGTGCGGCGGGAACGCCGAGTTCCGAAGCCCGCGCGGCAACGGCCTCGGCTCGTCGATCAGTACGACCAACCGGCACCAGTTCCACGCGATCGATGTGCGGGAAAGGGCCATCGCGCACGAGCGCGATCTCATGGTCGCCCGCGGTCAACTCAAGATGCGCGGCAACCTGCCATGCCTGGCCCTGCGGATGGAAGGAACCCGTATCGGCAGCAAGGGCGTCCTGCGCCGCAGGCATCCCGTCGAGTTCGACCTGCACGGGCCGTACCTCGTCGCTCGCGGCCCGCACGCGGAGTTCATGCGGGCCGTCGATCTCGGCGCGAAACCTCCACGCCACGCGACCCACGCCGGGTGCACCCGTACGCACAACCCCGATGCCGACGCCCCAGCGATCGCGATCGATGATGAGGCCTTGCAGCACGGCACCGTCCTCGGCCTCGCGCGTCGGGGCAGTGGCCGGCAGCTCAGCTGCAGCAAGGAGGATCGGCGCTGCGTGCGCAACCCACGATGCTTGCACACGCGCGTCGGCGCGTTGCGTAACACCTTGAAGTGCCTTGCTCGTGCGCTCAGTCGCGGCGGTGTGCTCGGCACGCGCGGCCACCGCGTCGTTGGCAGCGGCTTCGCGCTCAAGCGCTCTGGCCACGGTCGCCACGCTTGCCATCGTGCGCGTGCTGTACAGGATGCCGGCGAGAGCGAAGTAGTGGTCCTGCGAGATCGGATCGAACTTGTGGTCGTGGCAGCGCGCACAGCCGAGCGTCTGGCCCATGAACGCACGGCCAACGACATCGACCTGCTCATCGACCATGTCGAAGACGAGCTTCTCCTTGTCCGGCTCGGCGAGCACCTTGGGGCCAAGCACCAGGAAGCCGGTCGCCGTGATGCAGTCAGCGGCAGCGGGGGAGGACCGGGCCTCGGGCATGAGGTCACCGGCGATCTGCATCATGATGAAGCGATCGATGGGGAGGTTGTCGTTGAACGCACGCACGGCCCAGTCGCGCCAGCGATAGGCATTCGCGAACGCCGTGTTCTCATCGAGCCCGTTGCTGTCGGCGTAGCGTGCCACATCCAGCCAGTGCCGAGCCCATCGTTCGCCGTAGGCCGGGCTCGCGAGCAACCGATCGATCACGCGCGACCAGGCATCGGGCCGGGTGTCTTCCTCGAAGGCACGGATCTCGTCGTAGGTCGGCGGCAGGCCAGTCAGATCAAGCGTGGCGCGCCGAAGCAGCGTGCGGCGGTCGGCCCGGGCCTGCGGGATCACGCCCTGGGCGTGCATGGCGTGCAGCAGGAAGCGGTCGATGTCAGCCGTCGATGAGGTGGCCCGGGCCGGCTTGGGGGGGCGTGGATGCCCCATCGACTGGTAGGACCAGTGGTCCTGCTCGATGAGCGCCGCCTTGGCCTTCCAGATGGATGCAGCGTCAGGGTCGGCTGGCGCCGAGGCATCGACCATGGCATGGTCGGCATCCTTGGGCAGGGTGGGTTCGTCGGGCAGGGGGCCGGCCAGGCCGTGGGACGCGGGACCAACCGCGGCCAGCAAGGTCGCCCACAGCAGCGCACCCTGCAGGGAACGGCGAGCCGAGGGATTCACCTTGGGCCATGGCACGAGCGGATCGTATGGGTGATCCGCAGTGCGACCAATGGTCGAGGTCGCGGTTGATCTGTGCCAGATTCTGGCACTTTCCAGTCAGGATGGCCTGCGGCGCCCCTTCTATGCAGGGCCGATCGGGATCCAGCCACCGGGCATGATGCCTGGCGGGGGTTCTCGCCATCAGCCCTGTCGTCTGCCCGGTCACAAGATCTGTCACGGTTGGCGCGGAACCCCGTTGGAAGCCGCGCTGACCCGTTCACCACTCGCCCCCAACCACGAGGATCGATGTCACTGAGCCCACTCTTCCGACCCACAACCTCTCTTCCGACCCGCGTCACACTCGCCCTGCGCATGATCGCCACGTTCCGGGGGGCGTTCCTAGCAGGCCGACACGGGCAACCGGGCCTCTCACCCCGCGAGGGCGCCATGTACCTCGCGGCGGTCGAAGTCGTTCGTCTGTACATGTGCGGCGAGCACGACTTCGCCGATGCCTCTCCGGCACGAGCGAGCGATCGCCAGCATCTGGCCGAGCCGGAGGGTGATGTCGCATAGCGGGTCGGCCGACACTGGTGTCGCTCACTGTGTCATTCGATGTCACACTCAGGTCCCCTCAGGGGAAAGAGTTTGAGGACGCGTCGTTCAACCCCTCAGCTGGAGGAAAGCCCACATGTCGAACCACCGCACCCGCCGCACCGCGCGGCGCTCGATGTCGCTCGCCACCGATTCGATCCGCGCCGATCGCGCCCGGACCGCGGCACAGGCCAGCCTCGCCTCGGCCGGCTCGCTGAGCCTGCTCGACCTCTACACCTTCGCGCAGGATGCCGTCCATCACATGGTGGTCCTGAGCTGCCCCACGGTCACGCAGCTGCGCCATCACATCGTCGAGCGCGTGCTCGACCGCATCGCTGGGCGTCTGCGCCGCGATGGTGAGCACGGGTTGCACTTCGCGACCGTCCCCGCCATGGAGTCCTATCTCAAGCAGTCGATCCGCACGAACCTCATCGATGCCCGTCGCGCCGCCAAGCTCCGCGCCGAGGCCGCTCCCATGATCGATGACCAGGGCACTGCCATTCCCATGGTCGAAGTCGTCCCTGATCCATGCGCTGCCGCACCCGGCACTGACATGATCGATCCAGCGCATCATGTGCTGCTCGTCCGCGTCCTGACGCGTGGGATCGATCTTCTCTCTCCGGATTGCCGCCAGGCGATCGCGCTCTCGCTCCAAGGGCGCGCAGCACCTCAGATCGGCGCCATCATGGGACGCACGCCTGAGTCGGTTCGCCAGCTGCTTTCACGCGGCATCCGCTCGCTGCGCACGATCGTCACGACCGAACTCGAGGCTGCCGGCATCCCAGTGACTGACATCAACTTCGCACACCTTCAG
>VGXJ01000066.1 GCA_016873375.1 Phycisphaerae bacterium | reverse complement strand
CTCCGTGCGTGGCAACCGGCATGGAGCGGGTCGCGGGCGCGGCAAGCGGCATGGTCATCCGTGCCGAGCGTGGCGGCCAGGTGACCTTCGTCGACTCGGAGCGCATCATCATCGACAACGCCGATGAGTACGTGCTCCGCAAGTTCGTCGGGCTCAACGAGCGCACCTGCCAGAACCAGAAGCCGGTCGTGAAGCCCGGCCAGAAGGTGCGCAAGGACGAGATCATCGCCGACGGTGCAAGCACCCACATGGGCGAACTGTCGATCGGCAAGAACGCGCTCGTCGCCTTCAACACCTACGACGGCTACAACTTCGAGGACGCCATCGTCATCAACGAGCGCATCGTTCGCGACGATGTGTTCACTTCGATCCACATCGAGTCGTTCGAGGTCGAGATCCGCGACACGAAGCTCGGCCGCGAGGAGTTCACGGCGGACATCCCGAACGTGAGCGAGAAGCAGCTCTCGAACCTTGACGAGAACGGCGTCATCCGCGTCGGCACCCGAGTCGGCCCGGGCGACATCCTCGTCGGCAAGGTCAGCCCCAAGAGCAAGAGCGAGCTCACCCCAGAAGAGAAGCTCCTGCACGCGATCTTCGGTCGCGCCGGCGAGGACGTGAAGAACGACTCGCTCGAGGTTCCCGCGGGTACCGAGGGCATCGTGATCGGCGCCAAGCGGTTCAGCCGCCGCACGCACCAGAGCGAGGAGCAGAAGAAGCAGCTCAAGAAGGACATCGCCGCCTACGAAGCGTCGATGGACCGCAAGATCGTCGATCTCTTCCGCCAGATGGCCACCGAGATCAACCGCCTGACCGGCAGCGAGATGGTCGACCCCAACACCCGCCAGAAGGTCGGTGTGAGCGACATCACCGAAGTCATCATGGAACAGGTCGACGGCTTCAGCGAAAAGTGGATCAAGGGCTCGAAGGAAGCCCGCGAGCAGGCGCTCGTGGTCTACGGCCAGTTCTGGCCCCGCATCCAGAACTACCGCAAGGAGAAGGACCGCAAGGTCGGCCACATGAAGCGTGGCGATGAACTCGCCAGCGGCGTGCTCGAGATGGTGAAGGTCTACCTCGCCACCAAGCGCCAGCTTTCCGTGGGCGACAAGATGGCGGGCCGCCACGGCAACAAGGGCGTCATCGCCCGCATCGTGCCCGAGGCCGACATGCCCTTCCTCGAGGACGGCACCACGGTCGATGTGCTGCTCAACCCGCTCGGGGTGCCCAGCCGCATGAACGTGGGGCAGATCCTCGAGACGCACCTTGGCTGGGCGGCGCAGGTCCTGGGCTTCCAGGCCATGACCCCGGTCTTCGACGGTGCCACCGAAGCCGAGATCCTGGCGTCGGTCACCGAGGCGAACGAGCACGTCAAGCGCCGCGTCGAGGAGTTCGAGCGCACGGGAAAGAACCCCGGCACCCACCGCGAGCTGCTTGCGCGCATGCCCGAGGACTTCAAGATCCAGCTCTACGACGGCCGCACGGGCGAGCCGTTCACGCAGCGCACCACCGTGGGCTTCATGTACATGCTGAAGCTCCACCACCTCGTGGATGACAAGATCCACGCGCGTGCCACGGGCCCCTACAGCCTCATCACCCAGCAGCCGCTGGGCGGCAAGGCGCGCACGGGCGGCCAGCGCTTCGGCGAGATGGAAGTGTGGGGCCTCGAGGCGTACGGCGCCGCCTATGTCCTCCAGGAACTGCTCACCGTCAAGAGCGACGACATCGAAGGCCGCCAGAAGATCTACGAATCCATGGTCAAGGGCACCAACACCCTCCAGGCCGGCATGCCCGTGGTCTTCCACGTGCTCTGCCAGGAGATCAAGGGCCTCGGCATGAACATCCAGGTCGAGAAGAAGGAAGGCGGCGAACCGGCACTCCCCATGGTGTGACCGGCAGACCACTACCCCCTCCCGACCAGAACCGTCCAGAACACGACTGACACGACAACCGCTTCGGAGACCGGACCATGACCCTTGCAGAGAGCGTCTACGACCGCGTGAACGACTACGCCTCGGTGAAGATCACCCTCGCCAGCCCCAACGACATCCGTTCGTGGAGCTTCGGCGAGGTCAAGAAGCCCGAGACCATCAACTACCGCACCTATCGGCCCGAGCGCGACGGCCTGTTCTGCGAGCGCATCTTCGGCCCCGAGCGCGACTACGAGTGCGCGTGCGGCAAGTACAAGGGCACGAAGTTCAAGGGCATCATCTGCGATCGCTGCGGCGTCAAGGTCACGCACAGCCGCGTGCGCCGTGCCCGCATGGGCCACATCAACCTCTCGGCCCCGGTCGTGCACATCTGGTTCTTCAAGGCCATGCCCAGCCGCCTGGGCAACCTGCTGGCCATGAAGACCAGCGACCTTGAGAAGATCATCTACTTCCAGGACTGGGTGGTCATCGATCCGGGCGACACCGACCTGCAGGAGAAGCAGGTCCTGACGGACGACGAGTACCGCGAGGCCTATGCCAAGTACGGTCCCCGCTTCAGCGCGATGATGGGCGCCGAGGCCGTGCGCGAGCTGCTCGACCCAGCCCGGCTCGACCTCAACGAACTCGCGGTCACGCTCCGTGACGACATCAACAAGACCAAGAGCAAGCAGAAGCAGAAGGACCTGTCGAAGCGGCTCAAGATCGTCGAGCAGATCAAGGGCTCCGAGAACGATCCCAAGTGGATGGTGCTCGATGTCGTGCCGGTGATCCCGCCCGACCTTCGCCCGCTGGTCATGCTCGAAAGCGGCAACTTCGCCACGAGCGACCTCAACGACCTCTACCGCCGCATCATCAACCGCAACAACCGCCTCAAGAAGCTGATGGACCTCAACGCCCCCGAGGTCATCATCCGCAACGAGAAGCGCATGCTCCAGCAGGCCGTCGACGCGCTGTTCGACAACGGCCGCTGCCGTCGCCCGGTGCTCGGCTCGAGCAACCGCCCCCTCAAGTCGATCACCGACATGATCAAGGGCAAGCAGGGTCGCTTCCGCGAGAACCTGCTCGGCAAGCGCGTCGACTACTCGGCCCGCTCGGTCATCGTCGTCGGCCCCGAGCTCAAGCTCTGGCAGTGCGGCCTCCCGAAGAAGATCGCGCTCGAGCTGTTCCAGCCGTTCATCATCCGCAAGCTCAAGGAGCGCGGCCTCGCCGACACGATCAAGAGCGCCAAGCGCATGCTCGAGCGTCGTGATCCCGAGGTGTGGGACATCCTCGAGCAGGTGATCCGCAACCACCCCGTGCTCTTGAACCGCGCACCGACCCTCCACCGCATGGGCATCCAGGCGTTCGAGCCGGTGCTGGTCGAAGGCAACGCGATCATGATCCACCCGCTGGTGTGCGCGGGCTACAACGCCGACTTCGACGGTGACCAGATGGCCGTCCACCTGCCGCTGTCGGTCGAAGCGCAGGCCGAGGCACACGTGCTCATGATGAGCACGCACAACATCTTCAGCCCCGCCAACGGCAACCCGATCGTCAGCCCGTCGCAGGACATCATCATGGGGGTCTACTTCCTCACGGTGCAGCCCTTCGACATGCCCGCCGACGAACAGGGCGCCACGCGCCGCTTCAAGGACGTGACCGAGGCGATCCTGGCCCACGACATGGGCCAGATCACCCTGCACGACCCGATCTCGGTGCGCCTGCCCCGCTTCAAGGAAGTCGTCTCGGGCCAGACCGAGTCCGCCAAGCCGATGCCGTCCACGGGCCGTCTCGTGACCACGCTCGGCCGCATCCTGCTGAGCGAGATCCTGTCCGACGGCATGCCGTTCTACAACTGCGTGCTCGGCAAGAAGGGCGCAGCACGCGTCATCGACGACACCTTTGCCCGCCTGGGCAAGGCCGCCACGATCAAGCTGCTCGATGACCTGAAGGAGATCGGCTTCAAGACGAGCACCCGCTCGGGCCTGTCGTTCGCCATCAGCGACCTGCGCATTCCCAACGACAAGGACAAGCTCATCGCCGCCACGCAAAAGAAGGCCGAGGCGGCCATGCGCAAGTACGAAGACGGCAACATCACCGACGAGGAGCGCCGCAACGAGGTGCTCGACCAGTGGGCGAAGTGCCGCGACCAGCTCTCGGGCATGCTCATCGACACGCTGAAGCAGGACCGTCGCGAGCCGGGTACCGGCCGCGAGACCCCGATCCTCGGCAAGGATGACAAGCCGTCAGCCAGCGACAAGGGCAAGCGCTACCTGAACCCCGTGTACCTCTTCATGGACTCGGGCGCGCGTGGCAACAAGAGCCAGATGCAGCAGCTCGCCGGCATGCGCGGCCTCATGGCCAAGCCGAGCGGCGAGATCATCGAAACGCCCATCAAGAGCAACTTCCGCGAAGGCCTGAAGGTGCTCGAGTACTTCAGCTCGACCCACGGCACCCGCAAGGGCCTTGCTGACACCGCGCTCAAGACGGCCGACTCCGGCTACCTCACGCGCAAGCTGTGCGACGTGGCGCAGAGCGTGGTGGTGCTCGAACACGACTGCGGCACCAACCGCGGCGTGCGCAAGGCCCCGGTGTACAAGGGTGACGAAGTCGACGTGCCGCTGCGCGAGCTCATCAAGGGCCGCACCGCGTGCGAGTCGGTCATGGACCCCCGCACCGACAAGGTGATCGTGAAGAAGGGCCAGCTCATCACCCCGGCAATCGCCGCGGAGATCGAGGAACTCGGCGTGCCCGCGCTCATGGTCCGCAGCCCGCTCACCTGCGAGACGCCCCGCGGCGTCTGCGCCAAGTGCTACGGCATGGACATGAGCAACGGCAAGATCGTCGAAGAAGGCCTCGCGGTCGGCATCATCGCCGCGCAGTCCATCGGCGAGCCCGGCACGCAGCTCACGATGCGCACGTTCCACACGGGCGGCATCGCGTTCACCAGCTCGACCGAAGCGAACTGGAAGGCCACCTTCGCCGGCACCATCGAGGCGCGTGACTGCAACGAGGTCGAGTTCGAGGGCCGCCTGGTGGTCCTCCGCAAGACCGGTGTCGTCGCGATCGTCGATGCCAAGGGCCGCGAGCTCGACCACTTCAAGGTGCCCTACGGCGCCACGATGTCGGTCCGCAACGGGGCGACCGTCAAGAAGGGCGACCTCGTCCTCGAGTGGGACCCCCACTCCACCCCCATCCTCGCCGAGAAGTCCGGCGTGGTGCGGTTCCGCGACGTGGCCGAAGGCGAGACGATCCGCGTCGAAGGCAAGGGTGCCAAGCGCGAAGTCATCGTCGTCGAGCACACCGGCGACAAGCACCCGCGCGTCACCATCGAGGATGCTCAGGGCCACGTGCTCGACCTGCACCACCTGCCGGCCAAGAGCCGCATCGTGGTCGAAGATGGCCAGAAGGTCGCCGCAGGCGCCGCGCTCGCCATCCAGTCGAAGGGCGAGGAACGCCGCAGCGCCGACATCGTCGGTGGTCTGCCCCGCGTCACCGAGATCTTCGAGGCGCGCCTCCCGCGTGACCCCGCCGTCATGGCGCGCGTGGCTGGTCGCGTCGAACTCTTGCCGAACGAGCGCAAGGGCAAGATGACCATCCGCATCCATGTCGAGGGTGCGAAGGACATGCACGAAGACCACCACGCCCTGCAGGGCAAGCGCCTGCTCGTCCACACGGGCGACGTGGTCGAGGCCGGTCAGCCCCTGACCGACGGTGCCCGCACTCCCGCCGAGATCCTCGCGATCAACGGCGAGGAAGCCCTCTACCAGTACATGCTGGACGAAATCCAGAATGTGTACCGCGCGCAGGGCGTGCCCATCGCCGACAAGCACATCGAGGTCATCCTCCGCCAGATGCTCTCGAAGGTTCGCGTGGCCGATCCGGGCGACAGCGACCTCTTGCCCAACGATGTCATCGAGCGCTACCGCCACGCGCAGGTCAACCGTGACCTCGCCGGCTCGCTCAAGGTCGTCGATGCAGGCGGCACGCTGCTCGTCAACGGCAAGGTCTATCCCAAGGACGAGATCAAGGAAGCCAACGCCACCGCCGAAGAGGCCGGTCGCGAGCCTGCCAAGACCGTCAAGACCAAGCCAGCCCGCGTGCGCACGCTGCTGCTGGGCATCACCAAGGCAAGCCTCCAGAGCGAGTCGTTCCTCTCGGGCGCGAGCTTCCAGGAGACGACCAAGGTGCTCACCGAGGCCGCTCTCAAGGGTGCAGTCGACACACTCCAGGGTCTCAAGGAGAACGTGTTGCTGGGTCACCTGATCCCCGCCGGCACTGGCTTCGAGCCCTACGCCACGCTGCGCATCCGCAAGCTCGTCGACGAGCCGGCGGGCAGCGAGTCGAGCGATCACGGCTACCTGGCCGGCGCCACCGACGAGGCGGAACTGCACGGCGCCGAGCGCCCCGGCGAAAGCCCCACGATCAGCGACCTGTCGGCCTTCACGCCGCAGGAGCAATATGTGGCTGACGGTGGCGAGTCCACCGAAGCATCGGGCGACGACGGCGAGTGAGCCGATCGACACGATCGCTGCAGGCGATCGAACGAAGCATGAACTCAGGCCCCGGCATCCGCCGGGGCCTTTCTCTTGGGCCGTGCGGGGCTAGACTCGCCGCATGGCCGAGGAGTGGTACAAGGACGGGCTTCGCTTCGAATGCACGATGTGCGGCAACTGCTGCACCGGAGGCGAAGGCGCCGTGTGGTTCACGGACGATGAAGGCAAGGCGATGGCTGCCGAACTGGGGATCCCCCACGAGGACTTCCTCGTGCGCTACACCCGGGTCGTGCGTGATCGCCGCAGCCTCACCGAGCACTCCACGCCGCACGGCATGGACTGCACATTTCTTGATCGAGAGACGGTGCCGGGCAAGGCCCTGTGCAAGGTCTATCGCTCACGACCGAGCCAGTGCCGCACCTGGCCGTTCTGGCCCGACAACCTCGAGAGCCGCCGGGCGTGGGTGATGGCGAAGAAGCACAGCCCGTGCCCGGGCATGGACCAGGGCAAGCTCGTGCCGATCGAACAGATCCGGATCCAGCGGGATCTTGACCTGCGCGACAACGGCGATGCACCATGGTGATCGAGCCAGCCTTGATCGCCCGTTGGCGCGCTGCAGCGGCTTCCAGTGATGCGCAGTCCACGATCGCGCGGCTCCACGACGAGATCGCAGCCCAGGTCCGCGCGCAGCGACCGCTCTGCGTGAGCAGCGGACGCTGCTGCGGATTCGAAGCCCATGGCCATCGGCTCTACCTCACAGGCCTCGAAACCGCCTGGACCTGGGCGAGGCTTGCGTGCCAGCCATGCGTGAATGACGTCGAAGCGGCCATCACGGCCGGCACATGTCCGTTCCTCGCGGGTGGCTGCAGCGTGCACGGTGTCCGCCCGCCCGGCTGCCGGATCTACTTCTGCGACCGCGATCCAGCGGGCTGGCAGTCGGCGCTGGCCGAGCGCTGCCACCAGGAGGTCCGCTCGCTCCACGATCGTCTGGATGTGCCCTATCGCTACGCGGAATGGCGCTCGCTGCTCGCCGCCTTCGCCGCTGCCGAAGCTGCTTCGTGATTCCGTCGCGCGCCCCTACCATCGCACCATGGACACCTACCGGATCAGGACTGATCTCGAGCGCGCAAAGGTCGGTTCGTACGCGCTGCCCCTGGGCCTCGAGCCGGTCGACCTCCCGGAGCCCACGCAGGGCTATGTGGTGAACATGAACATCGCCGAAGGCGAGGAGCCGGACACCTACGCGTTCCATGTCGTGGTGAGCCACGACCGTTTGAAGCCACTGATCCAGGATGCCTTCGACCTCATGCCAGAGATGGTGATGCCGATCGTCGAGGTCGGCTCGCGCGATGCGTACCGGAACCTCGATGTCTACCTCGGTCGCAAGGAACTGCCCTTTGACGAGTTCGAGGCCGTATGGAAGGAATACGAACCGATCATCTACGAGGACGCCTCGATCGGCGTCGGCTGCAATGCCGAGGAACCGTTCGTCGAGGTGTTCATGGACTCGTGGAAGGGGCTGTGCATCACGGTGCCTGTGTCGATGCGCCGCCAGGTCCAGCGCCTGCTGCACCGCCACGGGCTGCGTGAGGTGCAGGAAACCTGGCCTGAGTCGCTCGAGCGGGCCACCGAGCCGCCGACGAAGCCACGCGAGGTGCTGGCGCTGGATGACCTGAAGTGTCCCGACCTCGATGACATCCTGATGCAGGTTCGTGACGCGCTCGACCTTGAGCTCAACATCGATCCTGGCGCCAACCTCGACGAAGGCGGGCGCGAGCTGGGGATGACGCTCTGGTTCGCGACCGTGCTGGCGGGCCGCATCGGCCACCGCGACAAGGGTGCGTACGTCTCGCTGTGGGCCACCGC
>VGXJ01000065.1 GCA_016873375.1 Phycisphaerae bacterium | reverse complement strand
ACGAGCTTCCAGGTGAAGGTGCAGACGGGGTTCAACTCGCAGGCCTATGGCAAGGGCAAGGGGCTCTCGTACAAGGGCGGCGGTCTGGACTTCCTTGGCAACAACGACACGCTCGCCATTCCGTACGGGCTCATGGGCGAGAGCTGGCCGCTGCCGGTGGGCACGGAACAGACCGACAATCCGCTTGAGTACAAGATGTCGTTCTCCGGTGGCGGCAAGTACGACTTGGGCGATGGCTCGAAGATCGGCGCCTTCGGCAGCTTCTTCTACGAGCAGGACTATTCGTACTTCGACAACGGGCAGGAGAACACGCTGGTGCAGCTCGCGCCCGGCGGGCCGCTGGCGCCGCTGCAACCGGTGCCGGATCCGGGCGACCGCGACACCTACACCCAGCTCTACGACATCACCCAAGGCACCGAAGTCGTGCAATGGGGCGGCCTGGGCACGGTGGGCTACGAGTCAGAGAACACCAAGCTGGGCGCGAAGTTCCTGTACACGCAGCTCTCGGAGAGCCAGGCCGTGCTGGCCATCGATCAACGTGGCCGTGAGTACTACTTCCCCGGCTACAGCCCCACCGATAACAACACGCCGGGGTGGACGCCTGGCACGCCTGGTGACCCGACCGATCCGCCGCGGCCAGACCCGCTGGCACCGTGGCAGCGCAACGAGACGCTGACCTACCAACAATCCTCCACGACCACGTTCATCCTGAACGGCGAGCACAAGTTGTCGTTCCTTGGGACGGAAGACGTGGGCCAGGACCCGACCGCGATCTGGGGTGCGCCAATCGTTGACTGGCGGCTCTCTGTCAGCGACGCACAACTCAACCAGCCCGATCAGGTGCAGTTCAATGCTTGGTGGGAGCCCATTGTGTCGGCCGAGATTGACCCCACGCTCCCACCTATTGTCACAGGGGGCTGGAGTCCTCTTTCTCCCCCCGCGACCTTCTCGCTCGGCAACCTGCAGCACATTGAAAAGTACATCAATGAGAGCAGTACGCAGGCCGCGCTGAACCTCAAGGTCCCCTTCAGCCAATGGAACGACCGCGAGGGCTACCTCAAGTTCGGCGGCTTCTACGACAATGTGGCTCGCACCTTCGACCAGAACAGTTTCATCCTGGACTCCACCTCACCGCTCAATCCAGGTGAGTACGAGGGTGGCTGGGATGACCCCTGGAGTGCGCAGTACCCCAACGAAGACCATCCGGTCGTGGCGGGTCCGCCCTACCCAGACGTCGACTACGACGGCGCACAGCTGATCACGGCGTGGTATGCCATGATCGACATGCCGATCAACGACACGATGAACATCGTGACCGGCTTCCGCGTCGAGACGACCTTCCTCGAGACGACGCTCTATGGGGAGCCAAGCGCTTTCATCTTGAACCCAGCAACAGGCGGACCGCTCGCAACAGGCGGCGACACCAACTACAACCAGGATGATCTCCTGCCGATGATCGGATGGAACTGGAACATCGAGGAAGACCTGATCCTCCGCACGTCGTTCGCGCAGACCGTGGCACGACAGACATTCCGTGAGCTCACGCCGATCCTGCAGCAGGAGTATGCGGCCGGCCCGATCTTCATCGGCAATCCCGACCTGGGCATGAGCGTCCTGAACA
Organism: Phycisphaerae bacterium; assembly: GCA_016873375.1. GTDB lineage: Bacteria > Planctomycetota > Phycisphaerae > Phycisphaerales > SM1A02 > SYIB01. The sequence goes on along the minus strand of VGXJ01000065.1, from coordinate 6,826 downwards.
ACTACGACGTACGCCTGGACTGGACGCCCTTCGAGAAGTGGCTGCTCTCGGGCTCGGCGTTCTACAAGGACATCTCCGACAACATCGAGTACATCGGCCGCTACGGCACCGGCTTCCAGTACACCACGCCCGTCAACTTCGACAGCGCAACGCTGTTCGGCCTCGAAGGCGAAGTGCGCGTGGGTATGGAGCAGATCATCGGCGAGGCGTGGAAGGGCCTGGCGGTCGGGGCCAACGCGACCTACCTGAACTCGGAGACCGAGCTGCCCGATGACCTGGAGCAGCAGTTCGTCGACTTCGGATCGCCGCAGGGCTCGCGCCCCATGATCCAGACGCCCGAGTACCTGCTCAACGCCAACGTGACCTACGAATTCGAGGAGTGGGGTACGCAGCTGGGCGTCTTCTGGACCTACAAGGGCGACACGCTGATCAGCGGCGCGTCCACGAACGGCGGCGGCGGATCCGTCCCCACGGCCATCACGCCTGACATCTACCAGATCCCGTTCGAGACGCTCAACGTCACGATCCAGCAGCGGATCATCGACGGGCTCACGCTCTCGTTCGCGGCGAAGAACCTGACGAATCCCGACATCCAGACCGTCTACCGCATCGACGGCAACGACACCCTGCAGTCCACCTACTCGGCGGGCATCGACTTCTCGCTGGGCCTGTCCTATCGCATCGACTTCTGAGGAACCATGACCATGAACCCGATCCGCACGCTCCTCCCCATCGCCGCGCTCGCGGCCTCGCTCACGGCGGTCGCACAGGATGCCGCGCCGACCGCAGCTCCGCAGCCGGCGGCCGCGCCCGCAACGCAGGCACCTGCGACCAACGCTGCACCTGCGACCACGGCAGCTCCCGCACCGCAGCCCGCTGCCCCGCAGGCAGCGCCGGCGCCCGCCATCGACCCGGCGGTCGCGGCGCAAGCCGAAGTCCGCGAGCGCATCGAACTCACGCGCGACGCGCTCGAGAAGTGGGTCGAGACCCGCCGCACGATCGGCGTCGAACGCCGCGACTGGGCGCTGGGCAAGGACCTGCTCGACTCGCGCATCGACGTCCTGGATCGCGAACTCAAGACGCTCGCCGACCGCACCAAGGAAGTCGACGCCACGCTCACCGAGGCCGACCGCAAGCGCGACACGCTCGCGCGGGAGGCGGGCACGCTGAAGAATGCCTCGGCGCAGCTCGCCACAGTCGCCAGTGCGATCGAAGCACGCGTCAAGGCCATCGTGAAGCGGCTGCCGACCCCGCTCGCCGAGAAGATCAAGCCGCTTGCACAGCGTCTGCCCGAAGACGGTGCAGCTTCGAGCCTGCCGCTGGCCGTCCGCTTCCAGAACGTGATCGGGATCGTGAACGAGATCAACCGGTTCAACCGCGAACTCACGCAGGCCAGCGAGATCCGCAAGCTCGCCGATGGCACCACGCTCGAGGTCACGACCGTCTACCTCGGCCTGGCGCAGGGCTACTACGTCGGCGCCAATGGTCGTGTGGCAGGCATCGGCCGCGGCACGCCGGAAGGCTGGACCTGGACCGAGTCCAACGAGAACGCGCCGACCATCGCCCAGATGGTCGCCATCCTGAAGAACGAGAAGCCCGCCGCGTATGTGTCGATCCCGCTGAAGGGCAACTGACCGACCACGGAACACCACCATGCTGATGATCACCGCCATCCTCTCCATCACCCTCGCGCAATCCCCTGCCGGCGCACCCGCGGCGGCTCCTGTGCAGGCGCCTGCTGGCCCGACCTTCTCCGCCGCCTCGAGCCAGGTCGAGAACCAGCTCGCCGCGGCACTCAATGAACTGAGCGTGCTGCGCGAGCGCGTGGCCACCGAAAAGGTGCCGCTCACACGCCGCATCGGCGAACTCGAAAACCAGCTCATCGATGCGCGCCAGAAGCTGCAGCAGGTGCAGCGTGTCGCCGACAGCCGTGCGCTGGACCTGACCAATCTCTCCAACGAGATCAAGGGCCGTCAGGAAGAGGTCGCCTACCTCTCCAATCTGATGACCGAGTACCTGCGCAACGTGGAGACGGGCCTGCACATCGCCGAGCTGCAGCACTGGCGCGCCCCGCTCGAAGGCGCCCGCAACGCGGCTGAGGACTCCTCCAAGTCCAAGCAGCAGGTCTTCGAAGCGCAGCTCAAGGCGCTCGAGGCCTCCCTGGATCGCATCGAGGGAGCCTTCGGCGGCACTCGCTTCGATGGCACGGCAGTCGATCTGGGCGGAACGGTGCGCGAGGGCGCGTTCGTGGTCACGGGTCCGACCGCGATCTTCCACGCCAACGACGGCTCGGCTGTCGGCACCGCCGAGCAGAAGCTCGGCTCGCTCGAACCCAACATCACACCCTTCGCCGACCCGATGCTCGCCAAGGCCGGCAACGACTTCTTCGTGGCAGGCACCGGCCTGATGCCGTTCGATCCCACGCTCGGCAGCGCAAACAAGATCGCCCAGAGCGAGGAGTCGCTCTGGGAGCACATCGCCAAGGGCGGCCCGGTCATGTGGCCCATCGGCATCGTCGCCGGCATCGCCTGGCTCGTGGGCATCGTGAAGTGGATCATGATGCTCTTCGTGCGCACGCCCAGCCGACGTCGCGTCAAGGCCGTGCTCAAGGCCATCGAGGAGCACGACGATGCCCGCGCGCAGGAGCTGGCGCGCAAGCTCGCCGGACCCGCTGGCCGCATGGTTGCGGTGGGCACCGACGCGCTCGGCACGTCCCGTGACGCGATCGAAGAACAGATGTTCGAGGTCGTCGCTCGCACGAAGACGAGCGTCAACTCGATGCTCCCCTTCCTCGCGATCAGCGCGGCGGCAGCGCCGCTGCTCGGCCTGCTCGGTACGGTGACCGGCATCATGAACACGTTCAAGATGATCGAGATCTACGGCACCGGTGACGTGAAGACGCTCTCTGGCGGCATCTCCGAGGCGCTCATCACGACGGAGTACGGCCTGATCGTCGCCATCCCCTGCCTGCTCATGCACGCGTTCCTGTCGGCCCAGGCCCGCGGCATCGTCGGACGCATGGAAGCGACCGGCCTGAGCTTCATGAACACGCTCATCAAGCGCGAGCAGGCCCAGCCCGGCACCTGATCGATGGACGACGCCACGACCAACCTCGTCATGCAGCCCAGCACCCTCGAGCGCGCGCTCGAGATCTGGAACGCCGGCGGACCGTCGATGTACGCGATCGGGTTCGTGGCGCTCCTCATGTGCGCCGTCGGGATGAACGTGCTCCTGACGCTTGCGTTCGGCGGACTGTGGCCGCGCGGCGATCGGGGGCTCGCTCGCTGGGTCGCATCGCCGGCATCGGCGCGTCACGGCGGGCTTCGTGGGCTCGTGCGCCGTGCAGCGACCAGTGGCTCGCGCGCTGCGGTCGACACGACCTTCGATGAGTTCGCCACGACCAGCATTGAGCCCGTCGAGCGGCAACTGCGCATCATGCGGATCTGCTCGAACACCGCTCCGCTGCTGGGGCTCTTCGGCACGGTCACGGGCATGCTCGCCACGTTCGGCGCGCTCGCTTCGGGCTCGGGTGGCGAGCAGACCATGGGCGCGATCGCCAAGGGCATTTCGGAGGCGCTGATCACCACGGAAGCCGGCCTGGTCGTTGCGCTTCCGGGCGTCTTCTTCCACTACGCGCTGCAGCAGCGGCTGGACGCGACCTTGGAGTGCCTCGATCGAGCGCGACTGCTCTGCTTGCGCCACGCCGAGGCCGGTACAGCCGACGAGGCCGCAGGCGCCGACGCAGACACGCACGACGACGCCGACGACGAACCCCTTCTGGCCGGGGAGGACGGTTGACATGGGCAAGTTCTCCTCATCCAGCGACGACTCAGGCGGCGAGCCAGGCATCGACATGAGCCCGATGCTCGACTGCGTCTTCATCCTCCTGATCTTCTTCATCATCACCACGACCTTCGTCGAGGAGCGTGGCATCGAAGTCGAGAAGCCGCAGCCCGCGGCGGCGAGCAACCAGCAGAAGCCCAACTGCGTCTTCGTGGTCGATGCCAAGGGCACGATCCTCCACGATGGTGCGGCCATCGGGATCGACCGCGTGCCGTCGATCGTCAAGCGAGCGATCTCGACCGAGGACGTGCCGGTGGTCATCCAGGCCGAGCGGCTGGCGCCATCGGGGCTCATGGTCAAGGTCATGGACCAAGCGCGCTCGGCGGGCGCGACCAAGGTGAGCATCGCCAACAGGGGCAGCTGACATGGGCAAGTTCAGGGAATCCAAGCAGGATGGCGACGGCCCGGGCATCGACATGAGCCCGATGCTCGATTGCGTCTTCATCCTGCTGATCTTCTTCATCGTCACGACCACGTTCGTCGAGGAACCCGGCGTGGAGGTCGAGAAGCCCCGCGTCGCCAGCGCCAAGATGCTCGAGAAGACCAGCATCCTCATCGCGCTCACGCCCGAGGGCGACGTCGTCTACGGCGGGCGCGAGATCGGTGTGAACGGCGTGCAGACGCTCGTGCGCCGCATGCTCGCGCAGGAGCCGGTTCCCGTCATCATCCAGGCCGACACCAACGCACCTGCCGGCATGCTCATCCGCATCGTGGATGAGGCCAAGGCCGGCGGAGCGCAGAAGGTCAGCATCGCGAGCGCGAAGGAATGAGCATGCGGAAGGCCGTCTCAGCCATCCTCATCGGAACGCGCCGCACGGTCGCCGTACTTGGCGGTGTGGTGCTGGCGATCTTCATTCTGCTGGCGCTGCCGATCCTCGAGTCGATCACCAGCACGCCACCGGATGACCTGGTGCTCTCGGAAGCGAGCATCAGCGCGCCGCCACCGCCACCACCCGAGATCGAGCAGGAAGAAGAGAAGCCCGAGGAACCGCCGCCGGAGCAGGAGCCGCCGAAGCTGGCGGACGAAGCGCCGCCGCTCGATCTCTCGCAGTTGGAACTCGCGCTGAATCCCGGCACTGGCGGTGCTGGCGGATTCGGCGGCGACTTCGCCGTGAACCTCGGCTCAGCCATGAAGCAGGCTGCGGAAGCCGATCAGGTCGACGGCCTCTTCAGCGTGGGCGACCTCGACCAGAAGCCGCGCGTGATCGCGCAGTCGAGCCCCGTCGTGCCCGCGGCGCTGAAGAAGCTGCAGTCCGACAACGTGACCGTGCAGGTCATCTTCGTCGTGAACCAGCAGGGCCGCGTCGAGGAACCCAAGGTCCGCCGCAGCAACAACTCGGCGTTCGACCAGGTGGCGATCAACTGCGTCAAGAGTTGGAAGTTCGAGCCAGGCAAGCGCAACGGCGAGCCCGTGCGCTTCCGCATGATGGCTCCCATCACGTTCCCCAAGAAGAAGTGACCGACCGGAGATGACCCCCATGTTCACCATCACGACCATCACGCTCGCTGCCGCCTTCGCGCAGGCACCCGCACAGCCGGCCGCCACCGAGGCCACGACGAAGCCCGCCGCGACCGCTGCCCCCTCGCAGGCCCCTGCCGCCAACATGCAGCCGTCGATGCCTGCCGAACCACCTGCGCCGATCGCGTATGAGCCGCCGGCGCTCTCGCCGCAGTCGCCGCCGATCCCACCCGAGCTCGCGCAGCTCATGAAGGATGTGCGCTGGCAGTGGAACCTGGTGCAGAGCTACCAGGCCGAGACCGACATCGAGCCGGGCGGGCTCACCGATCCCGAGAAGATGGCGATGGTCGGCATCCTGCAGGCGATCGCCGCCGAGAAGTGGGACGAGGCGCTCGCACTCCTGCGCCCCAACCTGACCGACACGAGCAACCCCGCGTTCGACTTCACGCTCGGCAACGTGTTCTTCCAGCGTGAGCAGCTGGACGATGCCGCCACGATGTACCGCCGCACGGTCGAGAAGTTCCCCAAGTTCCGCCGTGCGTGGAAGAACCTGGGCATGATCCACGTGCGCAAGTCGGAGTTCCCGCAGGCGATCGAGGCCCTGCAGAAGGTCGTCGAGCTCGGCGGCGAGGACTCGGTCACTTTCGGCCTGCTCGGCTACTGCTACGGCAACACCGACAACCCGCTCGGCGCCGAGTCGGCCTACCGCCAGGCGATCTTGCTCGATCCCAAGACCAAGGACTGGAAGCTCGGCCTCGCGCGCGCCTTCTTCAAGCAGGGCAGCTACCCCGATGCCATCACGCTCACGAGCGACCTGATCGCGCAGAACCCGGAGGCGGTCGACCTCTGGATGCTCCAGGCGAACGCGTACCTCGGCAGCAACCAGGCGATGAAGGCTGCCCAGAACTACGAGATCGTCGATCGCTTGGGCAAGCCCACGATCGAGACCTTGAACATGTGCGGCGACATCTACGTGAACGAGGGCCTCTACGCCGACGCGGTGCGCTGCTACAGCCGCGCGATGGAGATGACCCCGCGCGGTCCCGCCGAGCGCGGCATCCGCGCGTGCCGCGTGCTCATCGCGCGCCAGGCGAACGACGAGAGCGAATCGCTCATCTCAGCCATGGAGCGGATCTACGGCAACGACCTCTCCGCGAACGATCGCAAGGACCTGCTCAAACTGCGCTCGCGACTGGCCGTAGCCAAGGGTGCCGGCGAGGAAGAAGCCCAGGTGCTCGCCGAGATCGTGGCGCTCGATCCGATGGACGGCGAGGCGCTGATCCTGCTCGGCCAGTACCACCAGCGCACCGGCGATCCAGATCGCGCGATCTTCAACTACGAAGCCGCCGCGAAGATCGAGAAGTTCGAGGCCGATGCCAAGGTGCGCCATGCGCAGCTGCTCGTGAGCCAAGGCAAGTACGCCGAGGCGCTCCCCTTGCTGCGTGCAGCGCAGCAGGTCAAGCCGCGCGAGAACATCCAGTCGTACCTGGACCAGGTCGAGCGCGTGGCCAAGCAGCGCGGCGC
>VGXJ01000064.1 GCA_016873375.1 Phycisphaerae bacterium | reverse complement strand
GCGCTCCACCATCAACCACACCTTCCGCATCACCAACACCGGCGGCATTCCGCTGACGGTGATGGCCGTGAAGCCCAGCTGCACCTGCACCACGACGATCAACCTCGACGGCAAGGTGATCGCACCCGGTGCCACGCTCGAGGTGCCCGCGAGCATGCGAGCACCGGCGTCGACCGGACAGAAGCAGGTCATGGTCAATGTGGTGCTCAAGGGCCTTCCCAATGTCGTCGAGTTGCGCATGGCCGGCGAAATCTCCTTCCCTGTCCGTGCGACCACATCTGTGCAAGGCAAGGATGTGCCCTATGTGGATGCCGACAGCGATCCCACGCGCCTTCGCGGCTCGGTCAAGCTGAAGTCGACCGATGGCAAGCCGTTCCTCGTGCGTGCCGTGCAGGGCCAGCCCGCCGTCATCGAGGCATTCGATCCCGCCAAGGATGCTCCTCGCGCCGAGTACATCGTGGCGTACGACCTCACGAAGTTCCCGAAGGTGCCCCCCTACCTCGTGATCGAGACCGACGACCCCCGCGCACGGCTCATTGATCTTCGAGTCCGCCACGCGACCACGCACATCAAGCCGGTCCTGAGCCTGGCGGAGTTCCGCGCGAACGCCGGGTGCGTCAAGGTCGGTGCCGTGGTGGCTCTCGACATCGAGATCAAGAACCTCGGCATGCTGCAGGTCACCGGCGTGCGCAGCGGGGATCCGCGCTTCACCGCCACCATGGTCGGCCAATCGGGCGATGCGAAGCTGCGCAACGTGGCGTTCACGATCGTGGCGTCGTCGCAGGCGGCGGGCTTCTCGATCTTCCCGGTCGCGATCACGGCGCTCGATCCTGTGAGCAAGCGAAGCGTCGAGAGCGAGCTGCTGGTGCTCGTGCAGGTCGATCCCTGACGATCACCGCCAGCCCGGGTGCGCCAGCGGATCCGACGGATCGACCACGATCCAGCCATCGAAGGTCACATGCGCCGAGCCGGTGATGGTCGGCACGATGTCCGCGCCGACCAGTTCGTAGGTCGCCTCGAATCGCGTGCCGAGCGCGGATTCCTGCACCCACCTCGCACCGGGTTCGAGCCGGCCGTCCGCCACGAGGCATGCCACACGGGCGCTCGTGCTGGTGCCGCAGGGTGAACGGTCCCACTGCGCACCGGGACAGAGCACGAAGTTGCGGGAGTCGGCGCCAGGCCCGACCGGATGACCGGACGCCGGACATGCATGCGCCGATCGACCCTCTCCACGGTGGGCATCGATCGAGAGCTCGACATGATCGATCGGCGCACCGTCATCCCCACGAAGCCCTGCCGCGTCGTAGGCCGCACGAACCCGCATGCAGAAGTCCGTGAGCTCGTGCACGCGATCGGCGGCGATGGGCATGCCGTGGTCGTGGCACATGAAGAACCAATTGCCGCCCCACGCGACGTCGCCGTGCACGGTGCCATGGCCCGGGACATCGACCGCAACCCCGCGCAGCGCAACCCGGCTGGGCACATTGCGCACGCTCACGCGTCCGTCCGCATGCAGTCGCGCAACGACCTGCCCGACCGGCGTCTCGATCGCGTGCTCGCCCGCGGCAAGGCGACCCAGCGCCGACAGCGTGCGCACCACGCCGATCGTCCCATGCCCGCACATGCCCAGCGTGCCGACATTGTTGAAGAACACCACGCCGAAGGACGCGCCCGGAACGGTTGGCGGCAGCACCACGGCGCCGACGAGCCACGCGTAGCCGCGTGGCTCAAGCATGAGGGCTCGCACGAGGGGCGCCCACGCATCATCCAGCGCTGCACGCACGGCGCACGGATCGCCCACAAGGCCAGGCAGGCCATCCACCAGCGTGCGCGTGGGTTCGCCCTCGGTATGGCTGTCGACGCAGCGCAGTCGCACCGGCGCATCGGTGAAGGGCAGCATGGCGACGGATCCTAGCCGTCGGGACTACAGTTCCCGCCGCATGACCACGCCCGACGCCTGGCGCATCCTGCACACCGCGCGACTCAACAAAGGCACCGCCTTCACCGAGGCCGAGCGCGAACGGCTCGGCATCACCGGCCTCCTGCCCGACGGCGTGGAAGGCCTGGAGACGCAGCTCTTGCGCATGCGCGCGCATCTCGAGGCGAAGCCGACGGCGCTCGAGAAATACATCTACCTCTCTGAACTCCAGGACCGCAACGAGCACCTTTTCTACTCGCTCCTGCGCAGCGACCTGCCGTCCTACATGCCGCTGGTCTACACGCCCACCGTGGGCGAGGCCTGCCAGCGCTTCGGCCACATCATGCGTCGGCCGAAGGGCCTCTACATCAGCATGCGCCGCAAGGGCCGCGTGGCCGAGATCCTGCGCAACTGGCCCGAGCATGAAGTTCGGCTCATCGTCGTCACCGATGGCGAGCGCATCCTGGGACTGGGTGACCTGGGCGTGTGCGGCATGGGGATCCCCGTCGGCAAGCTCGCGCTCTACACCGCCTGCGCGGGTGTTCCGCCCGAGGCATGCCTGCCGGTGGTGCTCGATGTCGGAACCAACAACGAATCATTCCTCGCGGATCCGCTCTATCCCGGCGCGCGACACCTGCGTATCGCCGGCGACGAGTACTTCGACTTCGTCGATGAGTTCGTCGAAGCCGTGCAGGAGGTCTTCCCCCGCGCCTGCATCCAGTTCGAGGACTTCACCAACAAGACCGCGATCCCCCTGCTTGAGCGCTATCGCGATCGCGTCTGCTGCTTCAACGACGACATCCAGGGCACCGCCTCCGTCGCGGTGGCCGGACTGTTCGGTGCCGCGCGCATGACTGGCTCTTCGATGCGCGATCATCGCTACCTCTTCTTCGGCGCCGGAAGCGCCGCCGTGGGGATCGCCGATCTCATCTGCATGCAACTCATGCGGGAAGGCTTGCCGGAGGGCGATGCCCGTGCCCGCTGCTGGTTCATGAATTCCAAGGGCCTGATCACGAGCGCATCGCCCGGACTCGCCGACTACCAGCAGCGCTACGCGCACCCCTTCGCAGGCGGCAGCGTCGTGACGCTGATCGATGCCGTTCGTGCGGTGCGGCCGAGCGTGCTGATCGGCGTGAGCACGGTGGCCAAGGCCTTCAGCGAGGAGGTCATCCGCGAGATGGCCTCGCTCAACCAGCGACCGGTCATCTTCCCGTACAGCAACCCGACCTCGCGCAGCGAGTGCACCGCCGAGGAAGCGATCCAGTGGTCCGGCGGCCGCGCGATCTTCGCCAGCGGCAGCCCGTTCCCGCCGCTGCACCATGACGGGCGCCTGTTCGTGCCCGGACAAGGCAACAACGTCTACATCTATCCCTCCGTGGGCCTGGCGGTCTACGCCACGGGTGCACGACGCGTCACCGACGAGATGTTCCTGGTCGCCGCCGAGGCGCTCGCCGAGCGCGTGACGGACCAGGACCTCGATGTGGGTCTCATCTACCCGCCGATGTCAGGCATCGTCGACACCAGTTCATTCCTCGCCGCACGCGTGGCTCGGCTGATCGTCGAACGCGGGCTGGCCACGGAACCAGCGGCCATCGATGGCATGGCGCACATGGAAGAACTGATCCACCGAGTGCAGTACGACCCGCACTATCCATCGATGCTCGGCTGAGGCCAATCGATCGCCGCGAGGTGCCGCTCGTAGTGCTGCCACCGGCCAACCGACGAGGTGTAGAGCGGCTTGCTCACCTGGTCGTAGCTCAGGGTGCGCACGGTGCGCCGCGATGCATGGAACGACTCGACGGCGTCATCCCACGGCAAGCCGACATGGGCGATGAGGCGCTTGAGCTCGGGCTGCCCCCGCGAGACCAGGTCTTCGTAGCGCACGCGAAGGACGGATTGCGGAATCACCGTGGCCCAGTGCGCCATCATGCGGCGCGAGGCGCTCCACGCCGCAGCGACCCATTCAGGGCGTGCGGTCCAGGGGAATCGCACGGCATTGAAGGTGCCGAAGACGCAGGACACCGCGACATCCCGCGGATCGCGAACGACCTCGATCAGGGATGCCGCCGGGAAGAGGCTGGCCAGATGGCCGAGCACGCCCGCGTTGCCCAGGGCCTTGTTCGCCACGCGCGATGCGTCCGGTGCAAGGCGGCGCAGCTCGGCGAGGTAGCGCGAGCCGATCCTCGTGCCGGGTTCGTGACGGCGCCCGGGCATGCCGATCGACTCGGCCCAACGCTCCATCGTCTCGAGTTCGCCCACGCCCGCCGCCTTGGGGTGCGCATGGATGACTTGATCCACCAAGCTCGTGCCGCTGCGTGGCATGCCCGCAATGAAGATGGGCAGCGGATCATCGATGCCCTCGCCATGTTCCATGCGCAGCGCCTCGCGTGACCAGCGTGCGATCGCCGCCGTCGCCGCCGCATCGAGGGTCGCTGGATCGAACCGGACTGCACGGTCGGCATGGCTCCGCATGGCACTGGCCCACGCTTCGTCGTAGCGACCTGCACGGTCAAGCGCCTTGGCGCGAAGGTGCAGCAGCATCGTCGAGGCGACGGAGCCGGGCTCCGCTGCCGGAAGAACGGCATCGATGCGCGCGACGGCCGCATCGAACCGGGCATCGTGGATCTCGATCTTCGCGACCTCATGGGCTGCCCGGGGATCGGAGGCGGTCTCGGTCGGGAGCGAGGTGGCGAGCGGGCCGAGCCTGTCGCGCGCCTGCTCGATGCGACCCGCTTCTTCAAGCGTGGTCACCAGGGCAAGCAGCAGGTCCCGCGACTGCGGTGCCATCGCCAAGGCGCGCTCGAAGTCCGCGAGTGCCTCATCGGTCCGACCGAGGGCTCGCAGCGCATCGCCGCGGACCATGCGCGGCTCGGGGTGATCGGTGATGGCCAGCGCGCGACCCGCCATGGCGATGGCCCGCTCGTGGCGCTCCATCGCGCCCAGCACGCGCGCCGTGATGCTGAGGAACGCAGGTTCGCGCGGATCGGTGCGCACCGCGAACTCCGCGAGCTCCAGAGCACGATCGAGTCGACCGGCCATGTACTCAGCGCGGATCGGCCCAAGTCGACGCTCGAGGGTCGTGGACGCAGCGGGGCCTCGTCGATCCATGGCGACGACTCTAGCACGCATGCATCGCGCGACAGCCCTGTAGCCTGCGGCGATGCACCTTGAGCACGCCACGTGGCGCGGCGTCATGCCCGCGATCACCACGCCCTTCGATGCCAGCGGCGAGATCGATCACGCCTTCCTGGCGCACCATGCCGCATGGCTGGTGGATGCTGGGTGCACCGCCATCATCGCACCCGGCTCGCTCGGTGAAGGCAGCACGCTGTCGCATGCGGAGCGCGTGGATCTCTGGCGCACGCTGCTGCAGGCCGTCGGCCATCGCGTTCCGGTCGTGGCTGCGATCGCCGCCGCCAGCACGCGAGAAGCCGTCGCGCTCGCGCGCGATGCCGCCGCGACCGGTTGTGGCGGCCTGATGGTGCTGCCCCCCTACCTGCACAAGGGACCGTGGGCTGAAGTCGAAGCGCACATGGATGCGGTCTTCGCGTCCACTCGACTACCGTGCATGCTCTACAACAACCCGCACGCCTACGGCGTCGACATCGGCGCGAGGCAGGTGGCGGGGTTCGCCGCTCGGCACGCCAACCTGCACGCGGTGAAGGACTCCAGCGGTGATGCGCGTCGCACGACCGCGCTGCGCGCCGAGTTGGGCGATCGAGTGGCCTGCTTCGTCGGCCTCGATGACATGCTGGTCGAGGGCGTGGCCGCCGGCGCGGCGGGCTGGGTGGCCGGACTGGTCAATGCCCTGCCCCATGAGAGCGTCCGGCTGTTCGACCTGGCCCGTGCCGGGCGGATGGACGAGGCCACCGCCCTCTATCGCTGGTTCCTGCCGCTGCTTCGGATGGACACCGTGCCGGAGTTCGTGCAGCTCATCAAGCTGGTCCAGAGCGAGGTCGGCATGGGCTGCGAGCGAGTGCGAGGGCCAAGGCTGCCGGTTTCGGGGCTCGCGCGCGAAGAAGCCTTGGCCACGATTCGCGCTGTGTTGGCGGCGCGACCAACGGTTGGTCATTGATTTCTCCTCATCATCGACAACACTGTCGATCGCGCACCGAATAGCCTGTTTCGATGCGCATCCTGATCCTCGGTGGCACCGGGTTCCTCGGCCCGCACCTGGTCGAGCAGGCGATGGCGAAGGGCTGGACCATCACGCTCTTCAACCGCGGCAAGACCGATCCGGCTCGCTTTGCGGGCGAGGCGTTCCGGGGCATCGTGCAGCTGAAGGGTGACCGTGATCCTGCCAAGGGCGATGGGCTGAAGTCGCTCGAGGAGCTCGTTGCCTCGATGCGCAAGGAAGGCACTCGCTTCGATGCGGTGATCGACAACTCCTCGTATGTGCCGCGCATCACGAAGGCATCGGCCGAACTGCTCGAACCGGTCACGCACCTGTACCAGCTCGTGTCCACCATCTCGGTCTTCACCGACAAGTCAGTGGCACCTGATGAATCGACGCCCGTCGGCACGATCCCCGATCCGACCGTGGAACAGGTGACCGGCGAGACCTACGGCCCGCTCAAGGCGCTCTGCGAGCAGCAGGCCAACCTCGCCTACCGCGACCGGTCCTGCGTGGTCCGCCCGGGCCTCATCGTTGGGCCCGGCGACGATTCGTTGCGGTTCACCTACTGGCCCGTTCGCATCGCGCGCGGCGGCCGTGTGCTCGCACCGCGCGCACCGAAGCCCGCCGATGTGCGCGTGCAGTTCATCGACGTCCGTGACCTTGCGTCGTTCATGCTCAAGCTCGTCGAGGATGGCCATGCCGGGACCTATCTCGCCAACGGTCCCGAGGGGCCACTGAGCTTCGAGGAGATGCTCGCGGGCATCAAGGCAACGGTGAGCGATCCCGTGGAGTTCGCCTGGTGCGACGAGCAGTGGCTGCTTGAGCAGAGCGTGGCGCCGTGGATGGGACTGCCGCTCTGGATCCCGCAGATGCCCGAGTACGCAGGATCGGGTCGCGCCAACTGCACCAAGGCCTTCAGCGCCGGACTAGCGTGCCGACCGCTCGCCGAGACCACTCGAGACACCCTCGCGGACTTCGAGCGCACCAAGGCCGAGCGACCCGCGACCTTCGCGTGGGGCGGCCGCGCACCCGGCATCAGCGCCGAGCGCGAAGCCGAGCTGCTGAAGGCGTGGGACGCGCGCGGCTGAGCGCGCACGCTGGTCGTTCAACGGAGCAGCGGCGGCCTGAACGGCGCCGGGACGGCGTCGTAGCAGCGCCGGGCTGCGAATCGAAGCATGCTGGTCGGGAAGCCGACCGCGGTGTGCGCCGCGGTACCGGTCGCGGGGAATGGCCCGCCATGCACCATGGACTCGGTGACGGTCACGCCCGTGGGCATCTTGTTCATGAGCAGCCTGCCGCAGTGCGGACGGAGCTGCGCCAGCCACGCGAGAGCGGTGTCATTCGCGGTGCCCGCGCCGCACCAGAGGCCGCTGGTCAATTGGCCGCCGATGGCGGCATGGATCGATTCAGGAGAAACGCCGTCGAGCTCAAGCACGAGTCCGAAGGGGCCGAAGACCTCGTCGAGCATGCCGGAGGCAAGCGCTGCTGCGGCACTCGTGCTGCAGAGGGCCGGCCGGACCCTTGCGCCGCCGGTCGAACGCACCGCTGGATCCGTGTGCAGGGTGGCGCCGGCCGAGCGGATCCGCTCAAGGCCCTTGCGGAACTCCGCGGCACCTTGGATGCTCAGCAGCGTGGCATCATCCAAGGCGTCGAACTTCGGCGCCAAGCGTGACACGATGCGATCAAGCGTTGGACGGTCCGGAACCAGGAGCAGGCCCGGCTTCGTGCAGAACTGCCCTGCCCCGAGCGTGACGCTCTGCAGCCATGCATCCGCGCAGGCATCGATCGATGCCGCATCGGTGGCAATCAGCCAGACTGGGTTCACGCTTGACATTTCAAGGAACGCCGGCACGCCGACGCGATCGCATGTCGCCTTGATCGCTAAGCCCGCCCGCCGGCTGCCCGTGAAGGCCACGGCTCCGATGGACTGCTCGATGAGTGTTGCCAGGTCCGCCGGATCCGCATGCGCCATGAATTGGAAGCACCCGGCGGGCATGCCGGTGGCCTGCGCAGCGCGGTGCACACACTCGGCCAGCAGCACGCCCGTGCCCGGGTGCAACGGATGCCCCTTGGCAATCACCGCATGGCCACTGGCCAAGGCAGCGACCGTATCGCCGCCGACGCATCCGTGATACGCCAGCGGAAAGTTGTTCGGGCCGATCGACAGTACCGGCCGATCGAGCGGCTCGAGCATGGAGGCGATGCCGGCGGCCTCATCGCGCCGGGGTCGCCGCCAGCTGGCCTGCTCGCCGAAGGACACATCGCCTGTCTGAACGCGATCGATCGCAACCTGCTCGGCCTCGCAGCATGCCGCGGCCTGCTCGAGCTGCAGCAGCGTGCGCCCGAACTCGACAGTACCCAAGCGAGGCTCCGCGGGCAGCGCCGTTTCACGATGCGCCGCTTCGACGATGGCCCCCTTGGCGCCTTGCAGCTCGACGGCGATTCGTCGAAGGAAT
>VGXJ01000063.1 GCA_016873375.1 Phycisphaerae bacterium | reverse complement strand
ACCCCCACGATGTCCAGCGCCGATGGCGTGAGTGGCGAGGCCAAGGTCAACCGCCGGTCGGCGATCGCCGCGCCTTGGAAGCCATCGTGCATCCAACGAGCCAAGCCAAGCGTGGTCTCGAGGTCGCCCGACTCACGGTTGCTGAGCATGAGCGCTTCGGTCCAGCGCCCCGTGCCGCCGCCGCGCTCGTCGCGGTCGCGCAGCCAGGCCGCGAGCAGCGCGCCCACGGGCCGGCCATGCTCGATGGCCGCCAAGCGACTCAATGGCCCCGCGGTGTGCGATTCTGCGAAGACCGCGGCATCGAGCCCAAGCGACTCGACCAGCTCCGCGCCGTGCACGCGGCGAGGATGCTCGACGATCTTGCGGATCTCGATACCGATGCGCTCGCGGCTCACGCCCGCGAGTTCCGAGGCGTGGGCCCTGATGGCGTGCGCCGTCTGCGGCTCGATCTCGAGCGCAAAGCGCGCGGCGAAGCGCGCCGCCCGCAGCATGCGCAGCCGATCCTCGCGGATGCGTTCGTGCGGCGAACCGATGGCGCGCAAGACGCGCGCCGCGACATCCGCACGGCCGCCGACGAAGTCGATGACCTCGCCGCTCGCAGGATCCATGAAGAGGCCGTTGACGGTGAAGTCGCGCCGGAGCGCATCCTCCTCAGGCGTTGCAAATCGCACCGAATCAGGCCGACGGCTGTCGGTGTAGGGACCATCGGCGCGGAAGGTCGCGACTTCGACGACGACACCTCCGGCTCGCACGAGCATGACGCCGAACGACTCGCCCACGCCCTTGGCACCCTTGAAGATCGAGGTGATCTCATCCGGCTTTGCACTCGTGGCGACATCGAAGTCATCCGGTTCGAGGCCCAGCAGCTGATCACGCACGCAGCCGCCGGCGAAGTATGCGACATGCCCAGCGTCGCGCAGGCGCATCGCGATCGCGCGCGCAGCATCGTGCGGAGACAGGTGCGCCTGGCTCATGTGCTGCATCGTCCCATGCGAGCACGCAGTTCCTGCTGCAGCGCACCGATTCGGCGCTGCAGCTCGAGCATGCCCGCCGACGGATCCTTGAAGAGTTCAGCGACCTCCCCGGCGGGGATCACGGGCCCGGCGAGGCATCCGATGCGGCGGAAAGGCCGCGGCAGCAGCTGCCCCCTTGGCCAGGCCTTGAAGGTGCCCTCGATCGCCATCGGCACGATCGGCACGGCGGCCTTGCGGATCATGATCGAGACGCCGCGCTTGAACTCCTTGAGTTCGCCGTCCTCCGAGCGCGTGCCCTCGGGGAAGACGAGCACCACGCGGCCAGCCTTGAGTTCATCGATGCCTGCTCGCATGGCCGCGGCATCGGCGCCATCGCGGTTGATGGGAATGGTGCCGAGGCTCCGGATCAGCCAGCCGAACGGCCCCACGAAGAGCGACGCGCGCCCGATCGGCGAGAACGGACGCTCGGCGAGGAAGGTGCCGCAGACCGGCGGGTCGTAGTAGCTGCAGTGGTTGCAGACGGCCAGGAACGCACCCGTGCGCGGCACGTTGGATCGGCCGAGGTACAGACGGCGGTGGACGAGCAGGAAGAACGCCTCGACGGTCAGCGTGACGAGGTCGAACCAGGTCGACTGAACCGCACCCCGGCCCGGACAGCGCCGGGCAAACTGCGTCAGGCGCACGGAGCCGCCCCCTGGGCGTGCCGCTGCTGAAGCGTGTGGCCGACCATGGCGCGCACGATCGACTCAAGTCGCTCCACCACCTGGTCCTGCGAAAGGTCGCTGGTGTCGACGACCTTGGCGCCCTCGGGGCAGCGCAAGGGGCCGGTGGCGCGGCCCGCATCGAGCGCGTCCCGGCGGACGATCGCCGCGAGGATCACGGATTCATCGACGCACTCGCCACCGGCCGCGAGCTGCTCGCAACGACGGCGTGCGCGTACGTCGGGGCGGGCATCGAGGTAGATGCGCACCGGCGCGTGCGGGAAGACCACGCTGCCCTGATCGCGACCTTCGGTGACCAGCCACGGGTGCGCGGTGGCAATGCGACGCTGCGCGAGGACGAGGCGCTCGCGAACCGCTCGGTGCGCCGCTACATGCGACACGTGCTCGGTGACCGATTGCGTTCGGATCGCAGTGCTCACGTCGCGGCCATCGAGAAGCACCCTTGGAGGATTGACGGTGAAGTCGAAGTCGACGACGCAATCGTGGGTCACGCGATCGACCGCATCGGGATCCTGCGTGGACACCCCATGCGAGAGAGCCTGCAGCGTCAGGGCGCGGTACATGGCACCGGTGTCGAGCATGTCGAGGCCCAGTCGCGCAGCGAGCATGGAGGCGACGGAGCTCTTTCCCGTTCCAGCCGGGCCGTCGATCGTGATGACGACCCCTTCGATCATTCCTCATCGCCCCCGACGGCGGCGACGGGATCATCTTCCTCGCCATCGGCCTCCCCTTCGGCGAGGAGTTCGGTGATCAGGGCGACGGCCTTCTCGATCGGGCCGACCGGATCCGCCGACCCGATGTAGTCGATGCAGAGGGTGTTGCCGTAGCCCACGGACTGGATCGCATCGATCGCTTCGGCAAGGTCCCACTCCTTGTGGGTCCCCGCGCGCGTAAAGGTCTTGACGGTGGCCTCGATGGCGGCGCTCGCATAGGGCGCCACGCGGCGCAGCGCGCCTTGCAGGTCGCCCGAGGCGTGCGCGTAGGCAAAGCTCGGCAGCGCACCGATGCGGAACCCACCGACCTTCTTGATGAGTTCCGCGTAGTTCGCGGCATCAGCGATGACCGGGTCCGAAGGACGGAGCAGCGTGTTCACGTCCATGCGCTCGATGCGCTGCATGGACTGCTTGATCGCCTTGCCGTAGCGCTCAAGGGCATCGATCGAGCCGATGCCCGTTGGGGTCATGCCAACCGAGTTGCACCCCAGCGACTGCGCGGCACCCGCAAACGCGAAGAGGCGATCGCCGCAGGATGCGGTGTCGCGCAGGAAGTCGAGCGGCTGGTCATCAACCAGCACAAGGATCGGGCAGCCGGCCTTGTCGGCACGGTCGCGGAGCTTCTCGAGGTCGGTACGGGTCTTGCCACGCAGCATGGAGGCAGGCAGGTTCATGCCGCGGAGGCCCAGATGCTCTGCCGCGAAACGCGGCACATCGAGCAGGTCGGCCGGAGCCGGCCTCTTCTGGACCTTTCCCGGCGCGATGCAGGCTGCGTTGATCGTGAGGATGGTCTGGACGTGCACGGCTCGTGGATCCCGGGCGGAGTCTAGCAAGGTGCCGCGCTATGCTTACGGACCCACCTCCCCCGAAGATCCAGGAGCCATCATGTCCAGCCCATCGACCTGCCGCTACACCGATTCGCACGAGTGGTTCCACGCCGAAGGCGACACCGTGACGGTGGGTATCACGCAGTTCGCCGCCAACGAACTGACCGACATCACCTATGTGGGCATGAAGCCCACGGGCACCGCGGTGTCGAGCGGTGCAAGCCTTGGTGAGGTCGAGTCGGTCAAGACGACCAGCGACATCTACTCGGCCCTGTCCGGCACGATCGTCGAGGTCAACGCAGCTGCCACGAGCGACCCATCGCTCCTGAACTCCGATCCGTTCGGCAAGGGCTGGCTCGTGAAGCTCAAGGTGTCCGATGCGTCGGCACTGGACCGCCTGATGGACAGTGCCACCTATGACGCCAAGCACCCCGTCGGCTAAGGCCGCGACCGCATCGATGCAGTCCCTGGCGCCGGGCACCGGCTCGGCGGGGATCGCGCTGTCGCGCGTGGTCAAGAGCTACCGACAGGGTCGGCGTGCCGTGCAGGCGCTGCGCGGAGTCGACCTGCAGATCGATGGACCGGGCTTCTACGGGATCATGGGTGCGAGCGGCAGCGGCAAGAGCACGCTGCTGCACCTGCTTGGCGGTCTCGATCGGCCCGATTCAGGCTCGATCACCGTGGCGGGACATCGGCTGGAAGCCATGGACGAGGCCGCGCTCACGCTCTTCCGGCGGCGCGCGATCGGCATCGTCTTCCAGCAGTTCAACCTGCTCCCGACGCTTGATGCGCTGGGCAATGTGATCCTGCCCGGCGTGCTCGATGGGCGCCCGCGCGCCGACCTTGAAGCGCGCGGACTCGCCCTGCTTGAGGAGCTCGGGCTTGGCGCGCGCGCCGATCACCGTCCCGAGGCGATGAGTGGCGGGGAGCAGCAACGGGTCGCGATCGCGCGTGCGCTGCTCTTCGAGCCGGGCGTGCTGCTGGCGGACGAGCCAACAGGCAACCTTGACAGCGCGAGCGCCGATCGGCTTTGGACGATCCTCCGCGAAGTCGCCTCTCGACGGCAGATGACGGTCGTCGTCGTGACCCACGAGCCCATCGCTGCCGGCAACTGCGTCGAGACTTTCGTGCTGCGCGACGGTACCGTCGCTGGACGATTCGAATCCTATGGCCTCACTCCATCCGAGCTGGTCCTTCGCGCAGCAAGCGCTGGCCGGTAGGCGCGGTCGCACCGCCCTGCTGGTGACGGCCGTCGCGCTCAGCGCGGCGCTCGTCACGGCGGTCTCGTGCGCCATCGCCACCGCGCAGGCCAACGTGGAAGTGCGCTTGCGCAAGCTCGTGGGCGATGCCGATGCGCGGCTCGTGCAACGCTACGGCGAGGACTTCGGCGACGACGCGCTCGAGACCGTGCGCGCGCTCCCTGGCGTGCAGCATGCGGCCGGTCGCCTCGATGGATCGCTCACGCTCGTGCGCTCCGACGGGACGAAGGACGAATTCGGCCGCGCCAAGCGTGCGACGGTGCAGGCGCGTGGCGATGACCTGGTCGATGATCTGCGGCTCCGCGAAGTCACGATGGTCGCCGGCCGGCGGCCGGAGCGCGACGACGAGATCATCGTGGATCCGCTCGCTGCGGAGATGCTTGGCGCGGAGCCGGGCACGCAGGTTGACCTGCAGCGCTTCGGTGAACCCGTTCGGCTCACGATCACGGGGATCTACGAACGGCCGGTGCTCGGCGCGCTGCAGCGTCCGCTCGCGCAGGTTGCGCGCCGCACGCTCGCGATGGCGCAGGGCCAGGATCCCGAGGTCAGCCGGATCGCGATCAAGCTCAAGCCCGGCCTGAAGGCACAGTCCTGGATCGACGAGCACAAGGCTGCGTTCGAGGATCCGCTGGTGCTCGAGCCGGCGGAACTGGCCACGGCCGGCTTCACGCGCCAGCTTGATGCTGCAAATCTCGGACTCCTGATCGCCACGATGATCGCCTTCATGTCGTGCGCCTTCATCGTGGCGACGGGCATGACGGTGGCGGTGAGCGAACAGGTGCGCGAGATGGCGATCGCGCGCTGCGTCGGTGCCGAGCGCCGCGACCTCTTCCTCGGGCAGCTCATCGTCGGTGCAGTGATCGGCGGCCTTGGTGGCGTGCTTGGCGCACCGCTGGGGATCGGCGTCGCGTGGGGCTTGGCCGAACACTTCAAGGAGCTCGTACCCGCCGGACTGTCGGTCGCCCCGCTCGGCGTCATGCTCAGCCTGGGCGGTGCCCTGATGAGTGGACTGCTCGGCGCTCTCTGGCCGGCAACAGCCGCATCGCGAGTCTCGCCGCTCATTGCGCTCACCGTCCGCGCACGGGCCGTCAGCGGCTCATTGCCGTTGGCGCTCGGCGGTTTGGGAGCCGCCTGCATCGGCGTGCAGCTGCTGCTGCTCCTGATCCCCGAGGCGGAGCCGCGCTTCTGGGCGTGGGCGCTGGTTGGACTGCCCCTGATCCATGTGGGCTGGTTCCTCCTCTCGGTGCCGATCCTCGCCGCCATGGCACCGTGGTCTGGTGCACTCATCGAGCGCGCGCTCCGCGTGCCGCAGGGGCTGCTCTCGGGAAGCCTGCGCGCGAGCCCGATCCGGTTCGGCCTGACCGCCGGTGCGCTCATGATGGGCGTGTCGCTGATGGTCGGCACGCGCTCTGACAGCGAAGCCCTCGTGCGCAACCTCACCGAGCGCGTGCAGTTCGCCGACGCGTTCGTCTTCAAGACCGCGGGATTCAGCCCCGAGGAGCAGGAACGAGTGCGCGCAATCCCCGGCGTGATCAACGCCGTGAGCGTGGGCTACATGCCGATCCGCGTGCGGGGCTTCGAGCGCAAGGACGGCACGAGCGACGAGACGGTGCTGGGGCTCAAGGCGATCTCGCCGCCCAACGTCGTCTGCATCGGCTTCCAGCCCGAGGCGTTCTTCAGGCAGAACCGCATTGACTGGATCCGCGGCACCCCCGAGGCGGCACTGCCATCGCTGCAGGATGGCACCGGCGTGCTGGTGGCCGAGGAGTTCCTCACGGCGCGCGGGCTCGATGTCGGTGACCGCCTCTTCCTGGGCGCACGCGAGGAACGGCGCGGCTTCACGATCGTGGGCGTCGTCGGATCCGCTGGGCTCGACTTGGCCACGCAGTTCTTCGGCATCCGCTCGATGTACATGGAACACGCCGTCTCGTGCGTGTTCATGGACTTCGACGTCGTCGCCCGGGAGTTCGGCAACCGCGAGGCGGTCATCATGCAGTTCAGCATGCCGCAGAACCTCGACGACGCGGGCGAGCAGGCGATCGCGGCGCAGCTCGAGGACCAGGTCCCCGGCTCGAGCTTCGCCAGCGGCCGCACCATCCGGCGCGCGGTGCTGGAGATCGGCAACATGATGCTCGCGCTGAGCGCGGGCATCGCGCTGGGCGCCATGATGCTCGCGTGCTTCGCCGTGGGCAACGTCGTCGTGGCGGGGATCGCCGCACGGCGGCAAGAGTTCGGCGTCCTGCGGGCCGTCGGTGCGACGCCGTCGCTGCTCCTGCGCGTGATCCTGGGCGAAGTGCTGGCGATCGCACTTGCCGCGATCGTGAGCGGCTTCGGGCTGGGCATCCATCTGGCGTGGATGGCCACAAGGCTCTACCACGACCTGGCAGGACTCGACCTCAAGGTCACGCTCTCGCCCCTGCCCTTGGCGATCGGCTGCCTCGTGCTCTTGGCGCTGACGATGCTGGCCGCCACGCCAGCCGGCGTGCACCTGATGCGCCGGCCCGCGCGCGAACTGCTGGCCGCTGCGCGTGGTGCGTGAGCCCGGGCGGCATACCCTTTGCGGCATGGAGCGACGCTTCGAGCTCGTGAGCCCGTTTGCGCCCACCGGCGACCAGCCGGAGGCGATCGAACAGCTCCTCTCAGGCGTGACCAACGGCAACCGTTTCCAGACCCTGCTGGGTGCGACGGGCACCGGCAAGACCTTCACCATGGCCAATGTGATCGCGCGCTCGCAGCGCCCGACCCTGATCATGAGCCACAACAAGACGCTCGCAGCGCAGCTCTACGAGGAGATGCGCCAGCTCTTCCCGCACAACGCGGTGAGCTACTTCGTGAGCTACTACGACTACTACCAGCCCGAGGCGTACATCCCCCAGCGGGACATCTTCATCGAGAAGGATGCCTCGCGGAACGAGGACCTAGACCGGCTGCGGCTGGCTGCGACAAGCAACCTGCTCTCGCGCCCCGACACGATCGTGGTCGCGAGCGTGTCGTGCCTCTACGGCCTGGGTTCGCCGCACGAGTACATGAAGACCATGCTCATGCTCGAGCGCGGCATGCGGCTCGATCGGCGGGCGTTCCTGCTGGGGCTGGCGGACATGCAGTACGCGCGAAACGATGTCGCGCCCGAGCGAGGCAACTTCCGGGTGCGCGGCGACTGCATCGAGGTGTTCCCGGCCAACGAGCAGGTCGCGCTGCGAATCGAGACCTTCGGGGATCAGGTCGACCGGATTGAGGCCTTCGATCCCATCTCGGGCGAACTGCTCGACGAGCTCGAGCGCGCCTTCATCTTCCCGGCGGTGCACTACGTGACCCCGAAGGACCAACTCGACCGGGCGATGGCCTCGATCAAGGGCGAGCTCGATGCGCAGGTGCTCGAGTTGCAGTCGCAGGGCAAGTTGCTCGAGGCCCAGCGCCTGCTCGGCCGCACGAAGTACGACCTTGAGATGATCGCCGAGACCGGCGCGTGCAGGGGCATCGAGAACTACTCGCGCCACATGGAAGGCCGCGCGCCTGGGAGCCGCTCCTTCACGCTGCTCGATTACTTCCGCAACGTCCCCGGGCGCGGCCAGGATGACTGGCTCATGATTGTCGATGAGAGCCATGTCACGATCCCGCAGGTCCGCGGCATGTACTTCGGCGACCGCAAGCGCAAGGAGACACTCGTCGAGCATGGTTTCCGCCTGCCGAGCGCGCTCGACAATCGGCCGCTCACCTTCGAAGAGTGGCAGTCCCTCCTGCCGCAGGCGATCTTTGTCAGTGCGACGCCGAGCCCGTGGGAACTCGAGCAGTGCGGCGGCGTGATCGCCGAGCAGGTCATCCGGCCGACGGGGCTCGTGGATCCACCGATCACCCTGCGTCCGGCGCGCGGCCAGGTGGCGGACCTGCTCGAGGAGGTCCGCGCCGAAGCACGCAAGGGTGGGCGCACGCTCGTGACCGCACTCACCAAGCGGCTGTGCGAGGAGCTCACCAACTGGTTCCACAACCAGGGCGTGCGCGTTC
>VGXJ01000062.1 GCA_016873375.1 Phycisphaerae bacterium | reverse complement strand
CGAGGAGCTCCTCGTCGGTCGCCTCGATCGGGGCCTTCGGTGCTGCACCGGCGCCGTTCACCAGGCAGTCGATGCGACCCCACGCCGCGTGCGTACGCTCAACGACCATCGCTGCACGGTCCAGGTCGCAGACGTCGGCGACGCACGGGAAGATCGTGGCCCCCGGCACGCGCTCGCGGATGAGCGCGGCGGTTTCCTCGAGCGCCAGCGCCGTGCGCCCCACGAGCGTCAAGCGGTGACCGCGCTCGGCGAGCATGAGGGCGGTCGCGCGGCCGATGCCGCTGCCGGCACCGGTGATGATCGAAACGGGTTGGTCCATGGCGGGGGCTTCGCGCGCAAAGGCCCGCTGGTTTCGTCAACCCGTCACGAGTCGGGAGACATCGTTGAAGAAGGTCACCACGAAGAGCGCTCCGAAGAGCAGCAAGCCCGCGAGGAAAGCGATGTTCTGGAAGACCACGCTCGGCTCGCGACCGGTGATGCGCTCATAGATCAGGTAGCACATGTGGCCGCCGTCGGCGATGGGCAGGGGCAGGAAGTTCAGCACCGCCAGGTTCACGCTGATCACGGCAAGGAAGAAGACCAGGTAGGTCCACCCGCGGTCAGCGACCTGCGTGCCGATCTGCACGATGCCCACGGGCCCGCGCAATTGCTTGACCGCGACTGTGCCGCGCACGAGCCGATCGATCGTGAGCCAGGTCATGATCGCAAGCTTGCGCGACTCCTTGAAGCCCATCGCAACCGCCAGCAGCGGGTTGCCGTCCGCGCTGATCGTGACCATCGACGGCTCGAACCACTCCGGACCGATCGGACTCGACCACGCAAGGGCTTCGATCGACTTGGCCTGCGCGTCGTTGAAGCGCAACTCGGCGTTGACGGTGGCCTCGCCCGCACCGGGCATGCGCACGATGATCGGGACCGTTCGCGCACCTGCTGCGAGCGCGCGCTGGATCGCGCCGCGGATCGAGGCCCAGTCGCGCACGGCCTCGCCGCCGATCGAGACGACGGTGCTGCACGGGACCAGGCCCAGCCCCGCAGCGGGCGTGCTGATGACCGCATCGCCCTCCTGCGTCGACTCGATCGGACCCGCGATCATGGGCAGGCTCATGGCGTAGCCGATCATCACTTCGAGGCGGCCGCTGCCATCGACGCGCGCGTTCACCGGCACGCGCTCGCCGCCGCGCAGCACGACCAGCGGCACGACCGAGCCTGCACGCTTGGCCATGAGCGACCGGAACTCATCCATGCGTGGGCCTGATTCATCACCCGCGGCGAGGATGACATCGCCAGCCTTGAGGATCGCGGCGTTCGCGCTGCCCGGCAGCACATCGCGCACCAGGACCAGCGGCACGAGGCCCGCCACCCCGAGTTCAAGATCGGCGGCACCGGCACTCGACCCAGGCGCGTAGAGGATCGGCTCAAGATCCGCGACGGGTTCGAGCGCCACGGAGATCGTGCTCGCGCTGTTGGCCCAGGTCAGGTCCCAGGTGGTCGGGATCATCGCTCCTGCACTTGCCTGCGCCGCGACCCGCAGCCCGGCAGCGCTCGTGGCATCGCGGCCATCGATCGTGCGCAGCGTGGCGCCGCCCCACTGACGCACGAACGCATCGCGGTCGCCTGCGCACTCGAACCAACCGGTGGGCGCGCCTTGGACTCGCGCGCGATCGAAGAAGCCAGCGCTGAGCAAGGCTTGGTGCACGAGCGGAATGCTCTCTCGATCCGCGGAGAGTGACACGCCCTCGGCTGGTGCGATGCCCAGGCGTTGCAGGCCTGCGGCAGCTTCGTACTCGGGCAGGGCCTTGAGCTCGAGGACTTCGCCGCCCCGGTCAACCTTGATGGTCAAGGGCTGCGTCCCCACATGCATCGCGCCGCCCAGGATCACATCGGTGAAGGTTGCGGTGGGGGTGCCATCGATCGACTCGATGCGGTCGCCCGCCATGATCCCTGCGCGAGCAGCCGGCGAACCGGGTGCCACACCGCCCACGACCGGCGCCTCGGCCTTCACGCCGGCCAGGAACGCAATCATGAAGAAGAGGATGCCGAAGAGAATGTTCATGACGACCCCACCCGAGATCACCACCATGCGCTTGCCGACCGGTGCGCTGCGGTAGCTGCGTGGATCACCCTGTGCGGCAAGGTCGTCGTTCGGTGCGGCGTCGTCCTGCCCGAGCATGCGCACGAAGCCACCGAGCGGGAGCAGGCGCAGCGTCCACTCGGTCTCGCCAAGGCCCGCCTCGCGCAGCGCGGCTTCGGGGATCGTCGCGGTGGTGGCGCGGCCGAACCGTCGGCAGAGTTCGGGCTGCGAACTGCCCAACTGCACGCCCAGTCCGTGCCGCCACGAGCAAAGCACCGGCCCCATGCCGATCGCGAAGTTGTCGACACGGATCCCCGCCCAGCGCGCGGCGAGGTAATGGCCGAGCTCATGCACGAGGATCAGGAACCCGAACCCCAGGATGACGACGAAGAGGTTCAGCCCGCCAACGAGGTCCATGCCCGGAGTCTAGTGATGCCGCGCGGCCGCGGTTCGATGCAGTCCGTCCGGCGATCTCTTCGCACCGCCCCTCAACTCCGCCAGCCGGGGCGTCGGTGCGGCGCAACCCGCGCCGGCCGAGGCCCGATCAGGCACGCAGCGCGGGCGAGCGACCCAATCGATCCGAGCACCACGCACGCGCGGCCGCATCGGCCGCGAGCACCGCATCAAGCGACGATGCAGCGCCACATGGCATCGCGGCCATGCACTCGCCCACGAGCTCGGCAATGCCCATGAACGGAATCCGACCATCGATGAAGCCCTGGACCGCGATCTCGTTTGCCGCATTGAGCGTGCAGCCTGCCGTGCCACCGCGCTCGATCGCATGCAGCGCGAGCCCCGGTGCCGGGAATCGATCGCGGTCGATGGGCTCGAACTGGAACGATCCCAGCTGCGCCCAATCAACGCGACGCGTCGGCCCATCCACCCGCTGCGGATGCGCGAGCGCGATCTGGATGGGCAGGCGCATGTCGGGCGGGCTGATCTGCGCCATGACGCTGCCGTCGACGAACTCGACCATCGCGTGGACCATGCTCTGCGGGTGCACGATCGCGCCGAGCCGGTTGCGGTCCACGCCGAAGAGCCAGTGGGCTTCGAGCAGTTCGAGTCCCTTGTTCATCATCGTCGCGCTGTCGATGGTGACTTTGCGGCCCATCGTCCAGGTCGGGTGCTTGAGCGCATCGGCCAGCGTGATCGAGGCCATGCGGGCGCGATCCCAGGTGCGGAAGGGGCCTCCGCTGGCCGTGAGCACGATGCGCGCGACCTCGCTGATGTTTCGATCGCCAAGGCACTGGAAGACGCCGCTGTGCTCGCTGTCGACCGGCAGCAGCGCGACGCCGCGCTCGCGCACACGCGCCATGACGAGCTCACCGGCGGCGACCAGCGTTTCCTTGTTGGCCAATGCGATGTCGCAGCCGGCATCGATGGCGGCAAGCGTGGGCGCGATCCCGGCCGCTCCCACCATCGCAGCGAGCACGAGGTCACCAGGCCGCGCGATGGCCTGGATCAGGTCGCGAGCGGCATGCTCGCCAGTGAACGCCGTGCATGCGGAGAGCTCAGACGGATCACGAGGTGAAACGACTGCGACATGACGCACGCCGAACTCCGAAGCCTGCTGCGCCAGGAGCGCTGCATTGCTGTGCGCTGCGAGGCCTACGACCTCGAGTCGCGGACCGCCATGATCGCGCCAGCGCCGCAGCACATCCATGGTGGAGGTGCCGATGGAGCCGGTGCTCCCGAGCACGATCAGCCGGCGCGCCGGCGCATCAGCGTGCAGCGCGTTCATGGCGGATCACTCCGCCCGGCCCTTGGGAGCTTCGCTGGGCTTCAATCGACGCGTGGTCGCGCCGTAGAGCGAGCGGCGCTTGGGCTTTGCGGCGTCGGCGGACGGTGCCGGGCTCGGTGGCTCGACAGGGGCTGGTGATGCGGGCGCGCTCGGCGGGGCTGCACCGCCCGACGAAGCGCCACCTTCAGGACCGCTTGTCGAGCCGCCTTGGCCCTCGCCATCCGAGCGAGGCTCACCACGCGGACCACGATCGTCGCGATCACGGCGGCCGCGGCCGCCACGGCGTCGGCGCTTGCGCCGCTTGTCGTTGTCGCGGTCGCCATCGCGTGGGGCGCCCTCTGTGCGCTCACCGTCGTCCGAGCCGTCGGTGTCGCTGTCGCCATCGTCCAAGCCAGCATCGGTCGCTGTGCCGTTGTCCGCCGAGACGCGTTCGTTGCGATCGTCGTCACTCGTTTCACCCGCGTCAGCGGCCTCATGCTCGGTGCCCTCAACTGCCGGACCGGCGTCACCTTCGCGCGATCCGCCCTCGGCGCCATCGCGACCCCGGCCACGGCGGTTGCGACCGCCACGGCGTCGACGCTTCTTGCGGCGACCGCCATCGCGATCATCACCCTCGGCGCGCTCGGTGTGCGTGCCGGTCGAGCCTTCGCTGGATGCACCCTCGCCGGAGTCATTTCCATCGGCATCGTCCTCGCTCGATTGGCCGCCAGCGGCTGGGGCTGCTGCACCAAGTACCGGCACATTGAAGAGGTGCCGGGCGACAGCCACGAGCTCAGGAGTGAGCATCTCGAGGCCTTCGGTCACCATGGGTGCCACTTCCTCGTGCGCGGCGCGCAGCTGCTCAAGCAGCGCAGCCGGCTCGACCCCGCAGAGCGCGGCGGCCTCGGCCACCGACACGGCCTGCGGCAGGAGGGGTGCGTTGCGACGACGACGGCGCTTGCGACCGCCGCGGCGACCACGATCGTCGCGGCTCCCGCGCTCGGTGCGCTCCTGCCGATCGTCGTCGCCACCATCATCGTCGTCACGGGCTTCAACGCGCGACTCGGCCTTCGCGGCCTTGCGCGCGGCCCGCTTCTCGTCTTCCGACTCGCGGATGACATGCATGAGCGGGCGTTCGTCCTCGATCACCGCCGGCAGGTCGTCGAAGCCGCCCGCGAGCAGGATGGCGTTCGCATCGGCCGGGGCCGGCTTGCGACGGCGACGGCGGCGGCGCTTGACGCGCTCGTCCGTGTCCTCGTCGTCGACGTACTCCGGGATCTCGGTGTAGAGGTCGGCCAGCAGCGGGCGCGGTGGGCGCGGCAGGCGATCGAGCTCGAGCGCGTGGTTGCGCTCGTCGAAGGCGGCGGCCTTGAACTGGTCGGCACGCAGGTGGTCGTCGATCGTGACCTCGACCTGCTTGCCGAACTTCTCCTCGAGTTCCTGCAGCGCACGGCGGCGCACACTGAGCAGCTCGCCGGCGACGCGCGAGGTCACCGTGAGGTGCACGCGCTTCACGGCCAGGTACGCAAAGAGCAGCGAGATGCGGCGCAGCGCATCGGCCGCCACCACATCCGGCATGCGCACCTCGCCCGTGCCGGCGCAGTGCGGGCAGTCGATGTAGTGCGTCTTGCGTATGCTCGGCCGCATGCGCTGGCGGGTCATCTCGACCATGCCGAACTCGCTGATCGGCAGGTGGGTGGCCTTGGCGCGGTCGCGCTTGAGCTCTTCCTCGATGCGGGCTTCGATGTCCTTGCGGTGCTTGGACATCCGCATGTCGATGAGGTCGTTCACGATCAGGCCGCCGAGGTCGCGCAGGCGCAGCTGGCGGCAGATCTCGCGGACCGCCTCGATGTTGGTCTGGTACGCGTTGGTCTCGGAATCGCGCGCCGAGCGGCTGCGTCCGCTGTTCACGTCGATCGCCACCATGGCCTCGGTCTGGTCGATGACGAGCGCTCCGCCCGAGGGCAGCGGCACTTCCCGCTGGTGGATGAGTTCGACCTGCTCCTCGATGCCGAAGGCGCTGAAGATCGGGATCGGGCGGTCGTAGTAGTAGACGGCCGGTGCGTGCGCCGGCGCGACGACATCGAGGTACTGCGTGGCGCGGTCGAAGGCGCTCACCGAGTCGACGACGATGCCCTTCATGCACGGATCGCCAGAGTCGCGGATCGTCCGGATCAGCAGGTCGCCCTCGGTGTAGAGCGCGCACGGGCCGCTGGTCTTGGCGGTGCGGGCCTGCATGGCTTCCCACAGGCGCGTGAGGTAGGCCGCATCGCGCTTGAGTTCGGAGTGCGAGCGCTCGTAGCCGGCCGTGCGCATGATGAAGCCGAAGCCCTCGGGCAGCTCGAGGCTGTCGAGCATGCGGCGCATCGAGCGACGCTCATCCTCGTCCTCGACCTTGCGCGACACGCCCACGCGGCCCATGTCCGGCATCATCACGAGCAATCGGCCCGGGATGCTGATGTAACTGGTCAGCGTGGGCCCCTTGGAGCCGATGCCTTCCTTGATGACCTGGACCGTGATCTCTTGGCCCTTCTTGAGCGCGTCCTGGATCAGCGGGCGCTCGCGGCGCGGGATCTTCTTCCCCACGCGCTCGGTGCGTTCCTTGCCGGGGAAGTACTTGGGGTGCAGGTCGCTGATGTGGAGGAACCCGCTGGCCCCCTCGCCGAAGTCGACGAACGCCGCCTGGATGGCTGGTTCGATGTTCAGCACGCGCCCCTTGTAGATGTTGCCGACATGCGTGGCCGTGGCCGTGCGCTCGGCGAAGTACGCCTGCAGCACGTTCTCCTCGAGGATGCCGATGCGGCACTCGTCGGTCGTGTCGTTGACGATCATCACCTGAGGCTTGGCTGCAGGCTTGGAGCGGCTCTGGCGATGTGCCGAGCGCTCAAGGTGGTCCGCCGCCTCGCTGACGGCAGCCATGCTCTTTTCGGCGGCTTCGTCGTGGCCGTCGTCGTGCTCGTCGTGGTGCTCGTGGTCGGAACCGATGACCTCGGCCTCGTCGTCCATCAGGTTGGTGGGTGCGGCCACGGGCTCGATCGGCAGCAACTCCGCATCGCCATCGACGCCGACCGACGGGGTGCGCAGGTCTTCCGCCGAGGGCTGTGCGTCGATCCGCTCGACCACGCGGTCGAACGCCTCCGGATCGGGTTCGATCGGCTCGTCGTCGCCCGAATCGGCCATGTCGACGACGGCGTCTTCAGCGCCATGCCGGTCTTCATGATGCGCGTGTTCTTCGCCCTGCGACGAGGCGGCGTGGTGGATCTGGCCGGCTTCGGCCCTCGAGGCCGCTGGCGTGTGGCCCTCAGCGGTCGAGTCGTCGTGTGGTTCTGCGTTGGTGTCTGCCATGAGTCAATCCTGCCGCAATGTCGCGGCCAGCATGGCAGTCGGGGTGATGCGCTCCTTGGGATCCGCACAGTGCGGATGGGTCACCATGACCGCAGCGCGCCACGGGCGCATGATGCACGCGTGACGGATGGTCGTTGTTGGTGCCGTTCAAGGTGTTCATCGCCGCCGTCTGCCCGCGCCGCTCGCACGCCCGGGCGCTGTCCTGCCGCGGGCGGGTGGCCCGGGGGTCTTCAGCGGGGAGCGGCGCGAGAGGCGCCTGTTCTGTTGCGTCGACCGTCAGCCGTCGAGGTTCACGGCTTCGGGGTCGACCTTTCGAAGTTCGTCCCGCAGGTACGAGAGCACCTGCCTGTCTGAGTCGAACGAGCCCACTTTCCTCGCGATGAGCTCGCACTGTTCGACCGTGGTCGCGCGCACGACCCGTTTGACGACGGGTATCTGCGCGGGAGCCATGGAGAGTGTACGGAACCCGAACCCCAGCAGCAAGCAGGTGAACAGGGGCTCCCCGGCCAGTTCTCCGCACAGGCTGCAGTCGATGCCCGCATTTGCGGCGGCCCTCGCGCTCGCCTTGATCAGCGTCAGGACACCGGGATTGGCCCCATTATAGAGCTGTGCCACCCGTTCATTGCCCCGATCGACGGCGAGCGTGTACTGGATCAGGTCGTTCGAACCCACGCTGAAGAACGCACTCTCGGCCGCCAAGGTCCGGGCCATGAGTGCCGCGCTGGGAACCTCGATCATGATGCCGATCTGCAGGGTGCTGTCGTATCGAATGCCTTCTTCATCGAGGTCTTCGCAGAGGTCATGCACCATCATGCGCGTCTGGCGTAGCTCCATGACATTGCTGACGAGGGGCAGCATGACCTTGATCGGGCCCAGTGCGCTCGCGCGCAGGAGCGCCCGAAGCTGGGTCCGGAAGAGCGCCGGGTTCTGCAGGCAGAAGCGGATGCTGCGCAGGCCGAGGAAGGGATTGCGCTCGGGCTCGTCGAGGTGTTCCTGCGTGTACTTGTCCGCGCCCAGATCGAGCGTGCGGATGACCAAGGTGCGGCCGGCGCAGAGTTCGACCGCGCGCGCGTAGGCGCGGTAGTGCTCCTCTTCCGTGGGCACACGCGGGCTGGTGAGGTAGAGGAACTCGGTCCGGTAGAGTCCGACGCCGCTGCCACCGTTGGCAAGCACTGAGGTGATTTCATCAGGAAACTCAATGTTTCCGAGCAGGTGGACGGTCGTGCCGTCGCGGGTCACGCTCGGCAGGTCGGCGCCTTCGCGCAGCGCACGGCGCCGCGACTCGCTGCGTTGCGCAAGCGTGCGATAGTGGGCGAGCGCGCCCTCATCAGGTCGGATGACCAGCTGTCCGGCATCGCCATCGACGATTACCAGGTCGCCATCCTCGACATGCGTCGTGGCATCCTTGCAGCCCACCACCGCGGGCATCGCCAGCGCACGCGCGATGATGCTGGTATGGCCGGTGAGGCCGCCGGCGTCGGTGGCGAAGGCAACCACCTTGGCGCGGTGGAACTCCGCGGTCTG
>VGXJ01000061.1 GCA_016873375.1 Phycisphaerae bacterium | reverse complement strand
AGGATCAGCGCGATCAGCCCGATGACCACCAACAGTTCCGTCAGCGAGAATCCTCTCGGATTCGCCGGGTGGGAACTTGCTGGGGACCGGGGAGACGCCATGCTTGATGCCTAGGCTTCATCGTATGCCGCAGCGCACCACGACACGCATCGCGACTGTTGTCGCCGCCACTCTGCCGCTGGTGTCGCCCGCGCTCGCCCAATCGACCAACGGCTCGTGGACGACACCAACGCTTGATCGTTGGATGTACCCATTCAACACCTCACCGGGCTCGCGGCCCGTCATCAGCGTCTTCGGTTCGGACCGCAACGATCCCAGCATGTTCGACAGCCGCGATGGCCAATTCCTCGTCGGGTGGTCGACGGCGGACCAGATCCCCACGGGCCTGCCCGCAGGATCCCTGACGGTGCAAGCTGCCTCGGTCGAGGTCGAGTTTGCGAACGACCTCGTCGTGCAGTACGACCCGACCCAGGATCCTTGGCAGATCTTCGCGCCGACGGCCAGCCCCGACTGGCAGGCCGATGCCGACCCGGGCCAGAGCATCGAGCTCTACGGCGTCGGGTTCCGCAACGGCTTCACGGCGTCAACCTTCCAGGAGTTCTCGCCATTTGCACCCGGCGGTTCGAACCTTCTGGCCCCCAGCGTGCGCTCGGCCTACGCCATGTCCTTCGACGGTTCAGGCCAAGCCATCGACATCAGCAACAATCCACGACAGCGATTCGATCCCCGGGCCTTTGCAGTCGGGCAGTGCGACACGCTCCAGCCGGGTGACTTCATCCCTGCGGGAACGCGCATGCGTTTCGAGTTGGATGTCGACGATCCGAAGATCCGGCAGTATGTGGTGGACGGCTTGGCGTCGGGCAAGCTGCTGTTCAGCATCTCAAGCCTCACCTTCGTGGTGCAGCAGGGCGGAAGCTTTCCGGCCTTTTACGCCAAGGAGAACGCGCTCGTGACCATCGGCGCCGCCACGGCCGCGCAACTGCAGGTCACCGTCACCATCACGCCAACCTGCGCGCCGGCCGATCTGGACTGCAACCAACGCGTTGATGGCGCCGACCTCGGGCTGCTGCTGAGCAATTGGGGCGGCTCGGGCTCTGGCGATGTGGATGGGAGCGGCCAGGTCGATGGTGCCGACTTGGGCGCACTGCTGAGTTCGTGGACGGGTTGAGTCAGCAGATCCCGAGCCACGCAGCGAACGCCACGGCCGACAGCCAAGGCATTGCACCGGGCCGGGCAGCGTCAGCCGCAAATGGATTCAAGGATCGCCAAGCGCGCCGCCGTGATTCGCTGGCGAACCCCGGCGAGCACCTCTTCCACGGTGCCAGGCTGGGTTTCCATGAGTTCGGCGATCTCGCTGGCGGTCAACCCCTCACCGTAGTGCAGCGAGAGCACCAGACGCTCACTCGAAGAGAGCGTCTGAGCAATCATCTTCACGGTCGGGCCATCTTCATCGAACATTCGTGCTCTCCATGCACCACTGTCCATCCGGTCCCACGACGAGCCCACGCGCACATCCTTGCACGACGGAGGGAAGATAACACAAGTCTGGTCCATGATGGGTTTTCTTTCTGAGATTTCGTTCAGGCGGCCGCATCGAGTTGGATGTCGATGAACGCTTCGGCGAGTTCAGGGTCGAATTGCGTCCCCCGGCAACGCTTCACTTCATGAAGCGCATCACGCAAACCCATGGCCTTGCGGTACGTACGATCGCTCGTCATCGCGTCAAAGCTGTCGACGATCGCCAGGATCCGGCCATCGACTGGGATTGAATCGCCCGCTCGCATGAACGGATATCCCGTCCCGTCCCAGCGCTCATGGTGGCTCAAGACGCCCTCGAGTGCGTCGGTCACTTCCTCGAAGCGCTGCAGAAGCCGGTGCCCAATCAGCGGGTGACGGCGAATCTGCTCGAATTCCTCGGGACTCAGCGGCCCCCGCTTGTTCAGGACGGCTTCACTGATCCCGATCTTGCCCACATCGTGCAGGAGACCGGCCAGCCGGATTCGGGCGCAGGAGGCTTCGTCGAGGCCGATGTGACGGGCGAGCGAGACCGCCAGATCCGAGACCCGAGAGCAGTGCCCACGCACGCCATGGTCCTTGGCCTGGATCAGTCCGGTCAGGAAAGTGACGGTCCCAGCCACAGAATGGGCCAGGGCCTCGGGTCGGGTCTTGAACATCATCGGGCTCCTTTCGGCACCCCTGCTTCGGCAGCCCTCGGGGGCGACTTTCGGCGCCTTGGAGAATTCCCGAAGGATTCCCGCTTCCCCGACCGCGCTACCTTTCCCGCGGCCCATGCGTCTGGCGACCTTCACTGCCCTCCGAGCCTCCCAGCACCACGTCACGGCCGTCTCCTGCCCGCCGGCGGATCTGCTCGCCGCTGGTGACGCCATCGAGCTGGCGCGCGCCCGGGCCCGCTCGATCGTTGGCGTGCTGCGCCACGAGGAGGTGGTCGGCGCCATCGAGGGCATCAGGCCAAGCCCCGCGTCGCACCTGGTCAGCCTGATCGAGGGCGGGTCCATGCTGCGCGAGACCGAGCCATGGCTCTACGCCTACCGCGTCTCGGGGCACGGGCTCAAGGCGACAGGCATCATCGGCCGGCTCGACGAGCCCCTCTGCGAGGGTGTCGGCCCCGAAGACCCCTCGGGCGAACGACGGGTAGCCCATCCAGCACACATCGGCGCCACGCTTGAACTCACGCGCTTGGTCATCGAGACCTGGGCGCCCATGGTGCCTGCGTTGCTGCTGGACGTGAATGAGCGACCGCTCTACCACTTTCTGGAGAAGGACACGGGGCTGACCCACAGCATCTGGTCGCTGCGCCGACCAACGCCGTATCTCCAGTACCTCATGCCGCTTCCGTGGCAACTGGCCCGCACGGCGCACGCCGGCGCGAATCATGCTCCTGTCCTCGCTTGCGTCTTCGGCGCCGATGAATGGGCGATCGGAGCCGCACCGCGGCTGCGGCTGCGCAGCGGCATCATTGGCCTTGAGTGCGAGCGCACCGATTGAGGGACCGGGATCCGCTGCGGCTACACTTTGCGGCATGGGAGCAAAGCCTCAACCGCAGTCCCCGTCGATCGACGAGCGCACGTCGCGCGTGCTGGTCGTTGACGCGTTCGCCTCCGCCGGTGCCGAGGCGCTGCGTCACCTCGGATGCGATGTCATCCACAACCCGCACCTTGATGCCAATGGGCTGGTGCAGGCCTGCGCCGACCTCACACCGGATGTGCTCGTCGTGCGCGAAACCCCCGTACCTTCCGCGGTCTTCGAGGCCTGCCCCACGCTGGGCCTGGTCGTGCGCAGCGGAGCGGGCACCGAGACCATCGATGTCGAATCCGCCAACCGCCACGGCGTGCTGGTGGCGCATTGCCCGGCACGCGGTGCGATCGCCGCCGCGGAGCTGACCTGGGGCCTCATCCTCGCTGCCGATCGCCGGATCCCTGCGCAGACGATCGACCTGCAGGCCGGGCACTGGCGGCACGGCCACTACGCAAACGCGACCGGCCTCGCTGGTCGCACGCTGGGCATCATCGGCCTGGGCCCGGTCGGTCAGGAAATCGCCCGCCGTGGACTTGCCTTCGGCATGCATGTGATCGCTTGGAGCAGGAACATCACCGAAGCGCGCTGCGATGCACTCGGCATCGATCTCTGCGCCAATCTGGTCAACCTCGCCAAGCTCAGCGATGTGGTCAGCGTGAATGTGCCGCAGAGCGCCGAGACCGCCGACATGGTCGGCGAGAAGTTCTTCGCAGCCATGCGTCCTGGCGCGATCCTCGTGAACACCTCGCGGCCGGGGGCGATCGACGAGTCGGCGCTGCTGCGCGCGGTCCGTTCAAAGGGCCTCCGCGTCGCCAGCGATTCCTGGGACAACGCGCCAGATGGGGCTGATGGCAACTTCGCGGGGCCGCTCGGCCGCGAGCCGGGCGTGATCGGCACGCACGGCGTTGCTGCCTGCACCGAGCAGGCCATGGGAGCGATCGCCGACGAAGTCACGCGGATCGTGTCGGCGTGGATCAACGACTTCGACATGCCTGGCTGCGTGAACATCGCGCAGTCGACCGAGGCGAGCACGCTGCTCTGCGTGCGCCACCTCAATGTTCCCGGCGTGTTCGCCCAGATCTTTGCGGTCCTCGGCAACGCCAAGATCAATGTCGAGGAGATGGACAACATCATCTACGAAGGCGGGCATGCGGCGGTCGCGCGCATGCAGCTCTCGCGGCGCCCGAGCGCCGAGGACCTCGCCGCGCTGCGGGCGTGCTCCGCCGTGCTGGCCGTGAATGTCAACACCCTTCAAGGACCACGATCATGACCGCCGCCCCCGCCATGACCAGTTGCGTGCGCCCGACCCCCAGTGGACGTGTTTACAACTTCAGCGCCGGCCCGGCCGGCATGCCCGAACCCGTGCTGCGCCAGCTTCAGGAGGACCTGTGGGACCTTCGCGGCAGCGGCATCGGGATCATGGAGCATTCCCATCGGGGCAAGGTGTACGACGAGATCAACGCCGAGGCGCACGAATGGTGCCGCAAGGCCGGTCGCGTCCCTGCCGACTGGGAGGTCATCCTCATGCCGGGCGGCGCGACGGTGCAGCAGGCGTATCTGCCCTTCAACTTCCTGCCTGCAGGGCGCACGGCGGACTATCCCGACACTGGGATCTGGACCACGAAGGCAATCGGCGAGGGCCGCAAGGCAGCCGCCATGCTCGGCGCGCACATCCATGTCGCGTACGAGGGTTCGCGCGTGAAGTACACGCGCGTGCCCAAGGACGGCGAGATGAGCCAGACCCCCAACGCCGCGTACCTCCACTACTGCTCGAACAACACGGTCTTCGGCACGCGGTACCCCACGACACCGGTCACGACTGCACCCCTGGTGTGCGATGCGAGCAGCGAGTATTTCGCGCGCCCTGTCGACTGGAGCCGTCATGTGATGCTGTACGGCGGCGGGCAGAAGAACCTCGGTCCCTCCGGCATCAGCCTGGTGCTCGTGAAGAAGGACTTCCTCGCGACGGCAAACCCGGCTCTGCCCACCTTGATCAATTTCGCCGCCCATGCCGCTGGGGAGAGCCGTCTGAACACTCCGCCGACCTTCGGTGTCCACGCGATGGGCCTGATGTTTCGCTGGATCGCGGCGCAGGGCGGCCCGGAAGCCCTTGAGCGTGCGGCAATCGACAAGAGCAACCTGCTCTATGACGCAATCGACTCGAGCAACGGCTTCTACACGGGGCGGGCCGAGCACTGGTGTCGTTCGCTGATGAATGTCAGCTACCGGCTGGCAACGCCCGACCTCGATGCGCGCTTCGTCGCCGAAGCCGCCGCGCAGGGCATGGACGGCCTGACCGGCCACCGCGACGCCGGGGGCATCCGTGCGAGCATCTACAGCGCGTTCCCCCGCGAGGGATGCGTGGCGCTCGCGCAGTTCATGCGCGACTTCGCCAGCCGAAACTCGTGACCCGTCAGCGAAGCTTCTTCAGGCGGATGTTGCGGAACTCGATGAACGCGCCCTCGCTCTGGAGCGCGATCCAACCCGGCACGACCTTGCAGTCGGTGGCCACATTCTGCAGCAGTCCGTTGACCCAGAGTTCGAGCCGTCCCCCATCGACCAGGATGCGGTAACGGTTCCACTCGCCCAGCGGCTTCTCGTTGGTGGCGTGTTCCTTGCGCGTGTGCCGTCCGTTGGTGCGGTCCGCTGCGGCCTTCATCGGGAATTGACCGATGTTCCAGATGTCGCCCGCGTTCTCGCTGTGGAGCTGCGCTTCCATGCTGTTGGGCCACACCATGTCGTCGCCGATCGTGCGCAGGAGCACACCGCTGTTGCCGGCGCCCTTCTTCGGGTCGAAGCGCCACTCGAGCTCGAGCTCGAAGTTCTCGTACTTCTCGGTGGTACGGATGTAGCCGATCGGGTTGCCGGCGCACTTCAGGCAGCCATCCACCACACTCCACACCGACATCTGGTCCTTGCCCTTCAGGTCGGGCACGAACGCAGTCCATCCGGTGGTGTCCTTGCCGTTGAACAGCGCGGTCCACTCGGCAGCAGGTGCCGCGGCCTGCGTTGCCTTGGCGGCGTCGTCCGAAGCGGTCATGGCCACGCCGCCGGCAAGGCCGGCCAGCACGAGGGTCGCAAGCAGGGTGTGCTTCATGCTGGGGACGATACCGGTCAGGTGGGATCCATCGCAGGCTCAGTCAGCGTGCATCCATCGGAAACGGTGTGTGCGTCCATCGACCGGGAGTCACGAGCCCTCGATCGCCGCGCGACCCCACGGCAGGTCGAAGCGATCGCGCGTGGTGCAGTAGCCCAGCCCGGCCATGCGACCGACCAGATCAAGGCGCGCCGGATCGAGCCGCCCGCGTGCATCGATCACCCCGTCATCGACATGGATGAGTTCGACCGCACC
The DNA here is from genome assembly GCA_016873375.1 of Phycisphaerae bacterium. Classification (GTDB taxonomy): domain Bacteria; phylum Planctomycetota; class Phycisphaerae; order Phycisphaerales; family SM1A02; genus SYIB01. Next base: position 2,284 of record VGXJ01000061.1, on the reverse strand, counting down.
GAGCACGATGTTGCCGCCCGAGGGTGCACCGGCATTCGTGCGGATGACCTGGAGCGTGCGGCACTCGAACGCGATCGGGCTCTCGGCCACACGCGGTGAGCGGACCCTCACCCCGGGGACGGGCGTCAGCCCGGCAAGCTCGAACTCACTCTGACCGTAGGCAAGGCCCTCGCCGGCCGCGACGACCTGCCTGATGATCCGGTGCGGCGCCACGCTCACGGTGAATTCGCCGCTGCCGCCCTCGGCCATGGGCTTCGCATTGCGCAGCGTGTCCTTCTCGGCACCGGCCTCGTCGTTCGCGGGGCAGAAACAGAGCGTCATCGGATTGCTGCCCACCCCGCAGAAGAACGAGAATGGCGCAAGATTGATGCTGCTGCCGTCGGGTGCACGCGTTCCCACGACCGCGATCGGCCGGGGCATGATTGCGCCGATCATCAACTTGTAGATGCGCTCGGCATCGAGTGCGGCAGGATCGAGCTGCATGCCCAGAGGCTACGCGCCGAGACGGTCGGCGAGCCGTCGAACCGCCACCTCAAGATCGTCGAACATCCTGGTGAAGCCCTCACGGCCACCGTAGTAGGGATCCTCCAGATCATCGCGGGGCTGGTCGTGGTGGTGGAGCACCAGCACGAGCCGCTCAGCGGGCGCACCCGCGGCCAGGAGCGCCGACCGGTGGCTCGCGTCCATGCACACGATCCAGTCGAAGTCCTCGTGGTCGGACCGACGGATCGCACGCGCGATGCTCGGCACGGGAATCCCCCGTCGCGCGGCCTCATCCAGCGTCCGGTGGTCAGCACGCTCGCCGGCATGCCATCCCCCTGTCCCGGCCGAGTCGACGCGAAAGCGGTCTCCGCTCCCCCGTCGCTCGAGTTCACGCAGGAAGATCCCCTCGGCCGCAGGGCTGCGACAGATGTTGCCGGTGCAGACGAAGAGGACGCCGACGCGCCTGCCCACCGAACCCATCGGGCCTCACTCGGCCTTCTGCGGCTCGGGCAGCCGACGCAACCAGATGTTGCGGAAACGCAGCGGGTCACCGTGATCCTGCAATCGGATCGGGAGCTCGGCTGCGTGTGCCTTGTACTTGGCGCGTGCAGCGTGCGCGGTCGTGCCCAGCATCGCCACATGATCCTGCACGAGCACGCCATTCATGATGAGCGTGACCGTGGCGGGCGTGACCAGCTTGCCGTCTTGGTCGAATCGCGGTGCGCGGAAGACGATGTCGTACACGTTCCACTCGCCTTGCGGCCGGCAAGCATTCACCATCGGCGGGTGCTGGCCGTAGCACGAGCCCGCCATGCCGTCGGCATAGGTGACGTTGTTGTGCGAGTTGAGGATCTGCACCTCGTACTGGTTCATGAAGAAGACGCCGCTGTTGCAGCCGGCTTGGCCCTTGCACTGGCGACCTGCGGGCACCATGAACTCAAGGTGCAGCTGGCAATCGCCGAACGAGTCCTTGGTGGCGATGTCGCCCGAACCGGGCTTGACGGCCAATTCACCGTTCTCGATCGTCCAAGCGCAGGGCTTGCCGCCACTGGACCACTTATCAGACGAGGTGCCGTCGAAGAGCGCCACCGCATCGCTCGGGGCTGTCGAGCCCTGCAAGGTGCCCGGCGTCACGGCAGCCGGCTGCGGCCGCTCCATGTCGTGGACCTTGTACTTGAAACCGTCCTGAACGGCGGTGGCGGTGGCGATTCCAGCGACGAGGCACGAGAAAGCGATCGCATAGTGCATGGGGTTCTCCGTGAATGTACGCACACTGTAGCGAGATCTATCATCCTCGACCCTTCAAGGAGCCACCATGGCACGCGCGGCTGAACAGACTGACACCGTCGGGACCATCCGAACCCAGCTCGCGGAACTCTCCCGCAAGTTGTGGTGGACCTGGAATCCCGAAGGCCGCATCCCATTCGAGATGCTCGATCCCGTGCTCTGGCGCGCGACCAAGCAATCGCCCATGCAGGTTCTTGACGCCGTGACCGACCAGCGCATCGCACTCTGTGCGCAGGATGATCGGTTTCTGGATGCGCTGGCCAAGGCCAACACGTCGCTCGAGGCCTACCACGATGCCGCCACTTGGTGGGGCCGCGGAGCGAAGGGCGACCTCAAGTCATTGCGCGTTGCATACTTCTGCAGCGAGTACGCCCTGCACGAAAGCATGCAGCAGTATGCAGGCGGCCTCGGCGTGCTGGCAGGCGACCACCTCAAGAGTGCCAGCGACCTCGGCATCAGCCTGTGCGCCGTCGGGCTCCTCTACCGGCAGGGCTACTACCTCCAAGAACTCGAC
>VGXJ01000060.1 GCA_016873375.1 Phycisphaerae bacterium | reverse complement strand
GCGCCACGCGCTGCACGAAGGGCTCGCGCCGCTCGGCCAGCCACACCGAGCCGAAGCCGCCCTCGCCGATCAGCGAGAGCAACTTGTATGCGCCGATCTGGTCGCCTGCCTTCTCGAGGCCGTCGCGCACAGCGGTGGATGCGGAGCTCGGCTCCTGGCTCGGTACACCGTGACCAAGCGCGCCTTCGCGGGCCCCGTCGCCCGTCGACCGGTGCCCGTCATCGTCTGCAGGCCTGATGGTCTGGTCACCCGGTGCCATGCCGCGCAGACTAATCCAGCCTCCGGGCAACCTTGCACCACATCACCATGGCCCTGACCGAACAAGGTCTTCTTGAACACAGCCCCGAACGAACAAGGCCGCCGCCCGCGGTGGGCAGCGGCCTTGGGGTTCGTGAGGGGCGAGGCGATCAGACGCCGACGGTCGCAGGGCGACGGGTGCCGCTTGGGCGGCCAGCGGCGATGCGACGCTTGGCGTAGGTGATCGCAGCATCGGCAGTCGAGTCCTGCGTGCGGCTCTCTTCAAGCACGGCCAGGGTGGTCGCTTCGATCTTGGCGACCTTCTCGTCGACCATGGCTTCGGTATAGCCGAGGTAGAGCCCGCCCAGGCGGATCAGGCCCCCCGCGTTGGCGACGAAGTCCGGCGAGTACAGCACGCCCTTCTTCTTGATGGCGATGCCGTCGGTCGCGGGGTCGAGCAGCTGGTTGTTGGCGGTGCCGCAGACGATGGAGCAGTTCAGGCCCGCGATCGTCTTCGCATCCAGCACGCCGCCGAGCGCGCACGGCGCGAGGATGTCGAGCTTCTCGGTGAGGAGGTTGCGGTCGTTGCCGAGCGCCACGCAGCCGAGTTCCTCGACCGTGCGCTTCATCGTGGGCACATGGACATCAGCCACAAGCACGGTCGCGCCGGCCTCTCGCAGGAGCTTCGCAACTTTGTAGCCGGTCGCACCGCAGCCCTGCACGCCGACGGTGAGGTTGGCGAAGCTCACCGGCTTGCCGAGGAACTTCAGGCAGGCCTTCATCGAGTTGAAGCAGCCCTGCGCCGTCCACGGGCTCGGGTCGCCGCCACGGCTGACAGCCTCGCCGCCCATGATGTGCGGGGTCTCGCGGGCCATCCAGTCGCAGAACTGCGGACTCACACCCACATCCTCGGCGGCGATGTACTGGCCGTCGAAGGTGTTCACGAAGCGGCCCATCGCGCGACCCTGCGCCTCGGTCGGCTGCTGGCCGGGCTGCGCAAGCATGATCACGCTCTTCGCACCACCCATCGGCAGGTCGGCCGCGGCTGCCTTGTAGGTCATGCCTTCAGAGAGGCGCAACACATCGAAGAGCGCCTCGTTGGTGCTGGCGTAGGCATAGCGGCGTGTGCCACCGAGCGCGTTGCCGAGCACCGTGCTGTGGATGGCCACGATGGCCTTCAGGCCGCTCGCGGGATCTTGGTGAAGCGCCACGCGCTCGTGGCCCATCGTGTGCATCGTCGTCAGCAGGTCCATGGTGTCTCCGGGGGTGGCGAAGCGGGGATGCTAGTGAGCGTCGAAGCTTGTACGAAACCCTGTTCAGGCGCCGGCGGACACCTTGGTGCCGGTGAACACGCTGCCCGTGCCGAACTGCGGGATGTTCGACTGGTCAGGCTTCTTCCCGGTGCCGCGAACGGCGATGACCGGTGTGCGCTCAGGCAGCACATAGTCGGCATTCGGCAGGCTGTCGGCCCATGCGAGCACGGCATCCGCGGCCCGCTTCATGGTCGAGTCGCAGTTCACCCGCAGCGCCCGCAGCTCTGCGTCGAACTGCTCGCCCGCGAAAGCGATGAAGTGATCGACGATCGCCGCCTCGTGCTCGAGTTCGCGGCCCTCGAGGCCGCGGCGCATGTTGCGCTCGAACTTCGACAGCGTGCAGAGGCTGGCGTGGATCCACAGCGCACCCATTGCCAGCCGTGACTGGATGGTCTGCGCGGTGACGATGCCTTCCTCGTGCTCCTTGAACATCATCTTGACTTGGTGGCTGAACTCGCGGATGCGCATCATGCACTCATCGAGGTGACGCGTGATCCTGGGGTTCTGGCAGGCGAAGGTGGGCATGCCGCGGCGGAAGCCCAGGAAGAGCTCCGAGCCGATCTGCATGGCGCTGCCGAGGTTGGAGAAGGGACTGTCCTTGATGCCCTTCATCCACTCGCCCAGCTGCTTGCCGCCGTAGGCCCAGATGAAGGAGTGCATCACTTCGTTCGCACCCTCGACGATGATGTTGATGCGGCTGTCGCGCCAGATGCGCTCGACCGAGTTCTCCGTCATGTACGACTCGCCGCCCATGATCTGGAGCGCGTCGTTCACGGTGCGGTAGCCCATCTCGCTGCAGAAGACCTTGCACATCGCCGTCTCAACCATGATGTCGTCATCGTGGCGATCGAGGAAGCCGGTCGTCATGTAGAGCATGGCGTCCATCGCGTAGACGTAGCCGGCCATGCGCGCGAGCTTCTCCTTGCAGAGGTCGAAGTCCGCGATCTGGCGGTCGAACTGGTAGCGGTGCTTGGCCCACTTGAGCGCCTGCTCGTACGAATAGCCCGCTCCGCCGAGCATGCCCGCACTGAGCGTGCATCGACCGTAGTTGAGGCAGGTCATGGCGATCTTGAAGCCCTGACCCTCCTTCGCAAGCAGGTTGGTCGCGGGGACCTTCACATTGGTGAGGCGGATGCGAGCCTGCCATGTGCCGCGGATGCCGCACTTGGAGCGGTTGCGGCTGAAGATCTCCACGCCTTCCATGTCCGGCGTGCAGATCAGTGCCGTGACGACGTCCTTCTGCTTGCCGGTCTTGGGATCGGTGACCTTTTGCTTGGCCATGACGGTGAAGAGGCCGCTCAGCGCGCCGCTGGTCGCCCACTTCTTCTCGCCGTTGAGGATGTAGTGCGTGCCGTCGGCCGAAAGCTCGCAGCGGGTTTCCTGGCCGCCGGCGTCGCAGCCCACATTGGGTTCGCTCAGGCAGAACGCGCTCAGCGTGTCCTGTGCCATGCGAGGCAGGAAGCGCGCCTTCTGCTCCTCGGTGCCGAAGAGCATGACGGCCTTGCAGCCGATCGACTGGTGCGCGCTCACGAGCACGGCCGTCGAGCCGCAGCTGCGGCCGATGCGCTCGAGCGCTCGGTTGTAGCTGGTGATCCCGAAGCCGCCGCCGCCGAACTCCTTGGGCACCGTCATGCCGAGGACGCCGAGCGCGAACAGGCGCTTGATGACCCAGTCAGGGATCTGCTGCTCCTGATCGATCAGGTGCGAGGGGTGCTCGGTGCGCATGTAGCGGTCGAGCTCGGCGAGCAGCTGGTCGCAGCGCGCGGTCTCGTCGGCGCTTCCCTCGGGGTAGGGGAACATCAACTCCTCGCGGAAGTTGCCCCAGAAGTTGTTCTTGATGGCCCCCATCGTCGAGGGGTCCGGCCCGAGCATTTCCTGGGCGGCCTCGATCTGCTTGCGGTCTCGTTCAGCGATGCCCTTCATGTCGGCAAGGTTGGTGGAGCTCATGGGGATCCTCTCGTACTGCGGTTGCGAAACGGAGCGGGCGACCCATCAGAGTCGCCCGTCGGCGTTGAAGTGTAGGGCGGTCGGTTCGACCGGGGAAATCGACCGGCAGCGTCACTTCTTGAGGAACGCCGCGAGCCTTTCGCGCGCCTGTGGGGTGTGGCGAAGGCCTACGAGCGTGTGGCGCTCGCGCTCGCACGCAGCGCTCCAGCCATGATCGAGGCCACACTGCACCAGGTCGCACACGGCGATCGCCGCCGGGGTCTGGGGAAGTTCGTTCCGAGCCTGAGCCAATGCCTGGTCCACTCCCGGAAGAGCCAAACCGTGATCCCCGCGGATGCTGCGGATGGGGTGCTGCTTGCGCTGGCTGCGCAACCACGCCACGGCGGTGGCATGGGCCGACTCGGACGATGGCGCCACGGCGTTGAAGAGACAGGAGGGCAGGGCGTTGCTGGCGAAGGTCTCGCCCGTTGCCGTGGCCTTGATGGCGGTCAGAGGATCGATGCGTGCGGGCAAGCACTGCGTTCCGCCCCACCCCGGGCAGATCCCAAGCCCTGCTTCAGGCAAGCCGATTCGATACGGCTTGGCACCCTCGGCTGCGGCAACCCCGATGAGGCCGTCGCAGTGCATGGCAATCTCAAGACCACCGCCGAGCGCAGCCTTGCCGATGATGGCGGCACTCGGGCAGGGGAGCGCCGCAATGCGCCAAAACGCATCGGCGGCGCGCTTGAGGTACCCGTGCAGCGCGCCGTCATCCATGGCATCGATCTCGGCCAAGTCGGCCCCAGCCACAAAAACGCGCTCTGAGGCGCTCTCTAGGATGAAACCGCTGAGATTGTGCATTGATTCGACGCGATCCATCGCGATATGGATCTGATTGATCAACCACGCATCAAGCACGACAACCCCGCCCCGCGGCTTCTCTGGGTTGATCTGCAGCGAAAGTGAGACGATTCCGTCGCCAAGTTCGGTGATGTTCAGCGAAGAGGTGGACATGATCGGCACTCCTTCTGGTTTATGTTCGATGTATGCTCGATCTGCATTGATCTTGGTTCTAAAAGACTCGATTGAGCACGAATCGTCGAATCATGAGCCCCACATCTTGGCCAAGCGCTCCTGCGCCTCGCCGCCCTGGATGATCTTCGCGCTGATCTCCGCAGCCTCCCGGATAGCGGCATCGTCGTTTGATCCATCCAGAACCGATAACCAACGCTTTGTCTCCCGGATGGCGAGTGGTCCGCCCTTGGCCAGCCCGGTGGCCAGTGCCATCGTGGCTGATTCGAGTTGATCGAGCGGCACGCAATGGCTGGCGATGCCCTTGGCGTATCCCTCGGCGCCGCTCATGGTCCCACCCAAGAGCAGCATCGCTCGCGCCGGGCCGGCACCGATCTTCTTGACAAGCCAGGGCGCGACGACCGCGGGGCAAATCCCCAGGTCAACCTCTGGGTAGCCGACCTTGGCCTCAGGGTGCGTGACGCCGAAGTCGCAGACGACCATCAGTCCACACCCGCCACCGATCGCAGCACCCTGGACTTTGGCAATCGTGGGCATCGGCAGCTTGCGGATCGCCAAGCTGGTTTCGGCAAGCGCTCGCAGCATGTCTCCCATCGCGACCGGATCGGTCGCCACGGCCTTCAGGTCCATGCCGGCGCAGAAGCTCTTGCCGTCGCCTTCCAGGATGACCACGCGGACATCCGCGCGCGACCGCAGCGCTTCGATCGTCGAGCGCAGCTGCGTGATGAGGTCCCTGGAGAGAGCGTTGCGCGCCTCGGGGCGGCGCATGCAGACGCGGGCGATGCCATCGGTGATGTCGAGCGAAACGAGGGTGGACATGGCCAAGAGCGTAGCCGCGGCGACGCGATCAGCGGCGATGCAGGAAGTAGCCGCACTCCGGGCATCGGTCGCTGAAGCCTGCGCGGTCGATGACATGGCCGCAGCCCGGGCAGAGCCCTTGGTCGGCGCGCCCGGCCTCGATCCGCGCGCGGCGGCGCCAGACGAAGAGTTGGACCCCGCGCCTCATGAGCGCGCCGAGCCAGACGAGCGCGAACACGATTGGCCAGGCGACCAGTGCATTGACCGCGAAGCCAACGATCGAGATCGAACGTTTGCCGGTGATTCCTGCCAGGTCGATGTTGTTGTGTGCAAGCATCCACTTCTGCGAACGATTCAAGTCGAGACCCTGCAAGGGCGCCGTTGATGGATCGAGTTGAAACGAGGGTGTCAAGGCGGTCGTGATGGTCGCCGATGCACCGCTCGCCGCGGGCCATCCCGATCGTCGTCGTTCGATGGTGACGGTGCATCCGACTGTCTCGATGAATGACTCATGCTCCAGATTCACCGCAGGTTGCGTCGGGTCGTCGAGGTCGCGGCCACTGGCATCGACCCAGCGACCATGCTCGAGCCGGTGGAAGCGGGCCTTGAGCGGCTCGATCGTGGTGCGCCCGAAGGCAAGATGACCGACGATTGCCACGACGGGGGCGATCACGAGCGAACCCCACATCGATGCCAAGACCACGCTCTGCCAATGGCTGCGCCGGATCGGCGCGGCGTGATGCTGCAGATCATCGCGCCAGCGGCGCCATCGACGGCGCAGCTGCCACCATTCGATGCGTGGACGGTGATAGAGCCGCGGGTCCATCAGCGTGGCTTCTGCATCGATGCCCAGGTGGCTGCGAGCATCGCACTCGATTCATCGCTCAAACCCGTGGCCACGCTGGCCGCGAGCGTGGCATCGAGCGCGGCCAGGTCACATGAACCATCGTGTGCATTCATCCAGCGCTTGATGCTGGCTAGGGCCTGCGGTCCCTTGGCGAGCAGGTGGCGCGATACGGCGAGCGAGCGAGCATCGAGCGCAGCCGGATCATCGACGAGCTCGTGCACCAGCCCCAGCGCGCGCGCTGCAACCGCATCGAGCGGCTCCGGCGCGAGGGCGACCGTGCGCGCACCGCCGCCAGTGTGGCCACGCAGCGTGGGAAGGCTGATCGCCGGGCTCAAGCCGATGCGGTGCACGGGGTAGGCGAAGCGTGCGGCCGGTCCGGCAATCACGACATCGCAGGCCGTGACGAGCGCACAACCACCCGCGAGGGCAGGACCCTGCACGGCCGCCACGACCGGGCAGGGCATCGAGCGCAGCATGCGCACGGCCGTGGAGAGCCGCTGAAGGAAGGTGCCCATCATCGTGGGATCGGCGACACAGGCGCCCAGGTCAAAGCCACTGCAGAACGCGCGACCGGTCGCGGCAAGCAGCACGCACGATGCGGCCTGCCTGCCGGCGATGGTGCTTGATGCGGCGGCGAGCGCCGCATCGAGTTCATCGAACATCGCCCGGCTGAGCGCGTTGCGACGGGCATCGTCGCAGAAGGTGATCCGGTGCAGCGCTCCATCGTCGAGCACCTCATGGGTGATGAGCCGATCCATTCCCGCATTGAACACGATGCAGCCCCTCCACGCGGGTAGCCTCCGACCATGCCCAAGCGGGATGACGAGACCACGATCGAACCCACGACCGGGACGCCGGCCGGGGATGGCGTGGAACTCGAGGCGCCGGGCGAGCCGAGTGCCGAGGACCTGCGCGTGGAGGAGCTCATGCAGCACTCCATCGACGTGCCCGAGCTCGCTGAAGCGGTCGAGGCACAGGAACCTGCCGACGCCGCCGTCACGCTTGAGTCGCTGCGCGAGACCGAGGCCGTCGAGGTGCTCGCCGAGATGGATGTCGATGCGGCCGCCGAGGCCCTCGCCTACATGCAGACCCCGCTGGCGGTCAGCATGTTGCAGGACCTGATCGACGACGAGCCCGCACTGGCGGGCAAGTTCCTCGAGGAGATGGCTCCCGACGATGCGACCGATCTCTTGCAGGCCCTTCCCGTACGCGATCGCGAGCGCCTGCTGGCGAGCATGGCCTCGGGCGAGGCGCGCCGGCTGCGCGAATTGATGGTCTATGCGCCCGACACGGCGGGCGGCATGATGACCACGCAGCACTTCAGCGTGCGCGAGGCAATGAGTGTGGCCGAGGCGACCGAGTCGATTCGGCGCCACGAGGGGGCGGAAATCCTGCAGCATGCGTTCGTCACCGATGCCAAGGGGCATCTCAAGGGCATCATCAGCCTGCGCCGCCTGCTCGTGGCCAAGCCCAGCGACCGCATCGCCGACATCTGCGAGCGCACCGTCGATGCGATTGCGCCCGACATCGACCGCGAGGAAGTGGCGCGCGAGTTCGAGCGCTACCGCTACGCGGCACTGCCGGTCGTCGATGAGCACCATCGCCTGCTTGGCGTCGTGACCGTCGATGATGTGATCGACATCATTCGTGCCGAAGGCACCGAGGACGCCCAGCGCATGGTGGGTGCCGGCCGCGAGGAGGCCGTCTACTCCAGCGTGGGCGTGAAGTTCCGCGGCCGGTTCCCCTGGCTGCTCGTCAATCTCCTCACCAGCAGCATCGGTGCGCTGGTGGTCCTTCGGTACCAAGGCTTGATCGAGGAACTCGCGGTGCTTGCGGCGATGATGCCGCTGATCGCCAATCAGTCGGGCAATGCGGGCCAGCAGAGCCTGGCAGTCACGCTGCGCGGCATCGTGCTCGACCAGATCCGTCCGCGGCGCGCGCTGCCGCACATCATGCGCGAGACGAGCCTCGGGCTGGTCAACGGCATCATCTGCGGCGTGCTGGTGGGCGGCGCGGTGGCGGGCATCGAGCTCGCGCTCGGCCGACCGTGGCAGATCGGCGCGGTCGTCGCCCTGAGCATGGCGTTCACGCTGATGATCGGCTGCCTGACCGGCAGCACGCTGCCGCTGCTCATGAAGCGCATGGGTGCCGACCCGGCGACAGCAAGCACGATCTTCCTCACCATGGTGACCGACACGATGTCATTCCTTGTCTTCCTAGGACTTGCGAGCGTGTTTTCGCACCTGATTGGGGCAGGCTGAGGCGTGTGCGCCGTTGGGCCGCCTGCCCTGCGGCTGACCGCCCTCCGCGGGTGCGATCGGATCCTCGAACCGATAACCATTGCCCGGAGTGCCGCGTTTATTGCAGGGGGACACTTACGCCCGTACCTTGGCACTTCCGCCGCCCGAACGACCATCCGAAGGGATCCAGACATGGCCATCCGCGCTTCGTTCCTGCACTCCTCCACCTTCTGCTTGAGCCTCGCCATGCTGGCAATCGCCCACGCGCAGGACACCGCTCCGACTGCTGATCCGTCGGCCGGTGACGAGGCTGCCGGCACGATCAT
>VGXJ01000059.1 GCA_016873375.1 Phycisphaerae bacterium | reverse complement strand
CGGCGAGAAGCTCGGCGACTCCCCCGTCGACACCGTGATCGGCAGCCGCCTCGTGCGAACCTGCTGCGGCAAGTGTGCGGCCAAGGTCAAGGCCGACCCGCAGGTTGCCTTCGCCAAGCTCGACGCCGCCAAGAAGTGAGCCCGTCCCACCACGCCTGAATCCCGCGTGTCGTCCTGGCATGGGCGAACGCCGCGGGCGCGATCACTCCTCCGATGGTCCGTCATAGGACGGCCCGTCGTCGAACCGCTCCTCCTCGGCTGGCCGGATGATCCGAGGCTCGAGCCCCTCGGGGAGTGCATCGAGGAACAATCGGCCGTAACGCTTGGTGGCAATGCGCGGATCGAGCACCACCACACGGCCGGAATCGGTCGCACTGCGCACCAGCCGACCGAATCCCTGCTTGAATCGCAGGATGGCGCGGGGCAGCTGATCATCCATGAACGCGTTGCCGCCGCGCGACTGGATGAGCTCCTGGCGCGCCTGAACGAGCGGGAGGTCGGGCACCTCGAAGGGCAGGCGCGTGATGATCACGTTGCGCAGGGCTCGGCCGCGCACATCGATTCCCTGCCAGAAGCTGCTGACGCCGAACAGCACGCTGCGTTCATCCTGCCGGAATCGCTCGATGAGCAGCCGGTTGGGTACGCCAAGCCCCTGCACGTGGAGTGGATGGCCACGTGACACAAGCTCGTGCGAGGCAAGCTCAGCCACGCGATGCATCGTGTCGATGCTCGTGAACAGCACGAATGCCCCACCATCGGTCTCGCCGATGTGGTGCACCACGCGATCGGCCAGCGATTCGACGTAGGCGGGGTTTGACGGCTCCGGCATCGAGACATCGAGGTAGAGCTCAACGAGGTTCGCGTAGTCGAAGGGACTGCCGACCTGCAGCGTCGTGGGATCGTCACAGCCGAGCGCGACGGCCGTATGACGGAAATCGCCGGGCCGCGTGCTCAGCGTGGCGCTCGTCATCACGACCGACACCTCGCGACCGAAGAGGTTTTCGCGCAGTACGGGCCCCACATCGACTGCCGCACTCACCAGGGCGACATCGGGCCGCGCCCCGCCATGCGCCTTGCGACGGCCGCCTGCCTCGACCCAGTACACGCATCCTGACAGGGACTGCGCCACCAGGGCCTCGGCAGCTGCCGCCATGTCGGCGGTGCGCTGTTGCCACGCATTCACCTCGGCCGCATCGCCGTCGCTGGAGGCTCGCTCACGCACGAGCGCCAGCAGCGCCGCAAGCTCCGACAACGCAGGGGTCAGCGGATTGCCGACGATGCCGGCCTCGCGCACACGCCCCGCCCCGCCCGCGGACTGATGCCAGCGCCAGAGATCGCCGAAGAAGGCCTCGCTCGCCTCGCGGCAGCGATCCACCGCAAGGATCGCCTGCTGGATCGTGCCTTCGCCGCCATCCTGCACGCGCACCGTCCACAGCCCTCCCCGGTGCTGGCGCGCATCATGCAGCGTCCGCAGCAAGTGCGCCACGCGCGACTCGGAGAGTCGGGCGCCGAAGTGCTCGCAGGCGACTTCCTCGATCGCGTGCGCCTCGTCGAGGATCACATGCTGGTAGTCGGGCAGGAACCCGCGGCCGATGCGACGCAACGCGAGATCGCTGAAGAACAGCGCATGGTTGCAGACCAGGAGATCCCCGTTCTCCATGCGCCGCCGTGCGGCCTGATAGAAGCATGCATCGTGATTGGGGCAGCGACGGCCCAGGCAATTCCCGGCATCCGACTGCGCGTGCTCCCAGACCTGCTCCCGCGGCAGCTGCGGCAGCGTGCTGCGCGTGCCGTCCGTGGTGCGGTAGGCCCAGTCCTCGATGAGCTCGAGCGAGTGCCGTTCCTCCTCGCTGCCGAGCAGCCGATCAGCGCGCTCGCTGGCGAGCCGCAGGCGGCGCAGGCTCACGTAATTGCCGCGGCCTTTCACGAGCACGGCGCTGAACTCATCGGGAATGACGGCGTTGAGCAGCGGGATGTCCTTGTCGATCAGCTGTTCCTGCAGGGCGATCGTGTTCGTGCAGACGACCACGCGCTCCCGGTGCGAAAGGATCCGCTGGATCGCCGGAACGAGGTACGCGAAGCTCTTGCCAGTGCCGGTCCCTGCTTCGACCATGAGTCGGCCGCTGCGCGCAAGGCACTCCTCGACGGCCGAGGCCATCTGGAGCTGCTGTGGCCGCGGCTCGAAGCCGGGAAGCCGCCGGGCAATGGCGCCAGCATCGCCGAGCAGTGCAGCGACCTGCACGCTCATCGCGAGCGCTCCTGCGCGTTTGATCTCCCGTTGGTTGCCTCCATGCAGTCCACGAGCGTAGCGTAGGACCATGCGCCTCCTGTCGATCGCAGTCATGCTGCTTGCCATGGCTGCCTGCACCGCACCGCGCACCGCGCGCGTGCTCTCGCCTGCCCAGCGCGACGCCGCCGCCGGGGCGCTGGTGATCCGCGATGGAACCACCGGCGAGCGGATCGATCTGGACGAGGCCGCCCGGCGCGCCGCCCGCGCGGACGTGGTGCTGCTGGGCGAATACCACGACAACCCCGATGCCCATGCCGTGCAGCAGGCCCTGTACGCGCGCCTACTGGCACGCGAGCCACGCACGGCCCTGTGCTTGGAGATGCTGGAGCGGCACGAGCAGCCGATCGTCGATGGCTGGCTGCGCGGCGAGCTCACGACCGACCAGTTGATCGATCGGACCGGCAGCAGGACCTGGTCCGGCCAGCCCAACAGCTGGATCGCGTTCTACCAACCATGCCTCGACTTGGCTCGCGAGCACGGAGCTGCGATCGTGGCCGCCAATGCCCCCCGCCAGTATGTGTCTCGTGCCAATCGAGAGGGCTACGACGGGCTGCTGGCCCTGCCGCCCGACGAGCGCACGCTCTTCGACCTGCCCATCGCGCCTGATGTGGGCGCGTACCGGCACCGTCTGGCCGAACTCATGCAGGAAATGCGCGGCTCCGACGCCGCCGTGCCCGATGAGCAGCTCGATCGCATGCTGCGCAGCCAGCGCGTGTGGGACGCGACCATGGGTGCGAGCGTCGCGCGCGCCCTCGAGGCGAGCCCCCGCGCCGTCTTGCTGGTGGGCTGTTTCCACAGCGACTTTCTCGGCGGCACGGCACTTGAGGTCGTGGCGCGACGACCCGGGACCAGCGTCTTCGTCGTCGCAATCACTCAGGACCGCGGCGAGGGTTTGGCTGAAGCGGATCGTGCGCGCGGCGACATCGTGGTTCGGGTCGGCGACGGACTCGGGCTGGACTGACGCCCGCGAACCTGCACCCGACCTGATCGCCCGAACTGGACGCCAGCCCCCGATCAGCGACCGCAGAGCGCCTGAAGCTGCGCTGCCGTGTCGGCGATCTTGTACAGCTTCTCGATCTTCATCATCGCCAAGAGTGCCTTCAGTTCCTTGTTGACCCCAAAGAGCACCGCCGTGGCGCCCGTCTGGGCCGCAGCGTTGCGCATGTCGATGATCATGCCCAAGCCCATGCTGCTCATGAACTGGACGCTCGAGAGGTCCATCACCATGACCTTCATGGCCTTGCCCGCGGACTTGACCGCCGGATCGATGTCGGCCTTCATGATCGGTGCCTCGCGCTGACCCACGTTGGGGCCCGCGGGCTTCACGATCATGATGCTGCCGTCGAAACTGATCTCAAGGAGCGAGGTCTTCTTGCTCTGCGGTGTCATGGCCAGAGGACTCTAACCGAAGCACGAAGCCACCTGTGCACTCGGGTAGGCTCCTTCCGTGCCGCTCCTGATCCACGATGCACGCGTGCTGTCGATGCCGATCGGCCGTGAACCGGCCCGCGGTGCGGCGATGCGTGACCTTGGCGTGATCGACCGCGGCTGGGTGCTCGTGGGCGACGACGGGCGAGTGCACTCCGTCGGCGCAGGCACGCCCCCAAGTGCCCCGAGCAGGGTCGATGCGCGTGGCCGGGTGCTCATGCCGGCACTCATCGACGCGCACACGCATGCCTGCTGGACCGGCGATCGATGGAGCGAATGGGCGCGCAAGCGCGCGGGCGAGCCGTACCTCTCGATCCTGAACTCAGGCGGAGGGATCATGAGTTCGGTTCGATCCGTCCGCGAGTCGAGCCGTGAGGAGCTCGCCCGTGCCACCACCCTGCGGCTGCTGCGCATGGCTCGCATGGGCACCGGAACCTGCGAGGTCAAGAGCGGATACGGCCTCTCCACCGAGGCGGAACTCCGCATGCTCGGCGCGATCGATGATGCCGCAGCCGCCTGCAACGGCCGGATCGAGGCCGTGGCGACCTGCTTGGCGGGCCACGCCATCGATCCGGGATGCACGGACTTCATCGCCAGCACGCTTCGGGATACGCTGCCGGCGGTCGCTGCTGCGCGTCCCGGCACGACGATGGACCTCTACATCGAGCACGGAGCGTGGACCGGCGACGATGCCGTGCGGTTCGTCGCTGCGGCGCTCGCGCTGGGCTGCCCGGTGCGTGTGCACGTGGACCAGTTCACGCGATCGGGACTGCTTGCCGACCTGATCGGCATGGGCGTGCGCAGCGTGGACCACCTTGAGGCATCGAGCGCCAGCGACTTGGCCGCCGTCGCGCACAGCGGTGCATTCGCCGTGGCGCTGCCGATGACTGGCTTCGCGCTCGACATGCGCTTCATGGATGCCCGTCGACTGCTCGACGACGGCGGCACGCTGGTCATCGCGAGCAATTCGAACCCCGGCAGCGCGCCGGGCCTGGGGCTCCCCTTCGCCATGCAGCTCGCCGCGCGCTTCATGGGGCTCACGACGGCCGAGATCCTGCGTGCGTCGATCACCAATGCGGCCCACCTGCTCGGTGTGGCCGGCGCCGTCGGCTCGATCGAGCCCGGCCAGCGCGCAGATCTTCTGCTGCTGCACGACACCAACGAAGATGCACTCGTCCACGGGCTGCCCTCGGGCGCTCCCGGCTTGGTGTTCCACGCCGGTCGTGCCGTGAATCCCGATGAACCGGGCTTCGAGGCAACGCCATGATCGAACCCCGTGACCAGGATGCCGCGACCGCGGCCGCGGCGTGCGTCGTGACCATCCACCGTCGGCTCGTCGAGGAACTCCGCCCGGGGCTGACCCTGGCGCAGATCGATGCCTTCGTCGCGAAGCAGCTCGCCGACCTCACCTGCACTTCGTGCTTCAAGGGCTACAAGGTGCGGGGACATCCGCCGTTTCCCAGCCATTCGTGCCTGAGCGTCAACGATTGCGTCGTGCATGGCACGCACGACATGAGCGACAGGCCGCTTACCGAGGGAGACTTGATCAGCGTCGACATCGGCGTGAAGCATCAAGGCTGGATCGGCGACGCAGCGTGGACCTACGCGATCCGCGGCTGCGACAAGCTCGCCGCGGAGCTCATGAAGGCTGGGCGCGAAAGCCTGCGGATGGGCATTGAAGCCATGCAGCCGGGTCGGCCGCTCGTCGACTGGGCCAAGGCGGTGCAGCAGCACGTCGAGAAGCGCTGCGGATTCTGCCTCGTGCGCGGCCTCGGTGGCCACGGCTACGGCCGCTCGCTGCACGCAGCGCCCTATGTGGCCAACACCGTTCCCACCTACCCGGGCGAATGGAGCGAGGCTTGGTCGCTCTGGCGGCCCGGCATGCTGGTGGCCGTCGAGCCAATGATCGCGATCGGCACCACCGAGACGCGCTCGGAAGGATCGGCCTGGCCGATCTACACCGCTGATGGATCGCTCAGCGTGCACCATGAGGCCGATGTGCTGATCACCGCGGGGGGGCCGGTCAACCTGACGGCAGGCCTCTTCGACCTGCCCGATATCGTGGGAACTTGACATGCAACCTATCGCCATCCTTGCCGAGAATGTGCACGCCGCCGCCGATCCGATCCTGCTCGAGGCGGGCTTCGCCATCGAACGCCACGCCGGTGCGCTCGAAGGCGATGCGCTACGAGCCGCGCTCGGTCGTGCCACCGTGCTGGGCATCCGCTCCAAGACCTCGGTCCGCGAAGCGGCGCTCCTTGCGGGGCGACCCGCCGCGCTCGGCTGCTTCTGCATCGGCACCGACCAGATCGATCTCTCCTCGGCGAGCCGTGCGGGAATACCGGTCTTCAACAGCCCGTTCAGCAATACGCGCAGCGTGGCCGAGATGACCGTGGCCGAGGCAGTCTGCCTTGCGCGGCGACTCTTCGAGAAGAGCTCGCTGCTTCATGCGGGCACCTGGGACAAGAGCGCCAAGGATGCGCATGAGGTCCGCGGACGCACCCTCGGGATCGTCGGCTACGGCCACATCGGCAGCCAGGTCAGCGTGCTCGCCGAGTCGATGGGCATGCGCGTCATCTTTCACGACATCGTGCGCAAGCTTCCCTTGGGCAATGCCCAGCCGCGCAACTCGCTCGACGCACTCCTTGCCGAATCGGACATCGTCACGCTCCATGTGCCGAGCACGCCCCTGACCAAGCGCATGATCGGCGCTGCGCAGCTCGCTCGCATGAAGCCTGGATCGGCGCTCATCAACAACGCTCGCGGCAGCGTGGTGGACGTGGCTGCGCTTGCGGCCGTCCTGCGCTCAGGCCACCTGTCCGGCGCCGCGCTTGATGTCTTCCCACAGGAACCCGCGAGCCGCGATGAGGCCTTCGAGAGCCCGCTTCGGGGACTGGGCAACGTGATCCTGACGCCGCACATCGGCGGCAGCACGGAAGAGGCGCAGGAATCGATCGCGATCGAGGTCGCCGAGAAGCTCGTGCGCCACTGGACCAGCGGCTCGACGGCCAGTGCCGTGAACTTCCCCGAGGTCGACCTGCCCACGCTGCGCGCCGGCCAGGTGCGGATCATGCACGTGCACCGCAACGTGCCCGGTGTGTTGAGCACCATGCACGGCCACTTCGCCCGCGAGTCGGTCAACATCAACGCCGAGTACCTGCAGTCCGACCCACACACGAGCTATGTCATCCTGGATGTCGACCCCTTCGAGGGCGACGGCATCGTGCGAGCGCTCGCGGCGCTGCCCGAGACGGTGCGCATGCGGCTCACGCGGGCCTGAGTCCGGCGTGCGCCGGCATTCGTCGGCGTGGGGGCACGGCACCGACCGATCACCCGAAGCACCTGGTGCGGCTTAGGATCTGTCCATGCTGCTCCACGCCGTCCTCGTCCTGTCTGTCGCCATCGTTCCACCGCCGACCGAAGTGCGCCCGGTCACCGACACGCTGCACGGGGAGTCGTTCACCGATGAGTACCGTTGGCTCGAGGCCCTTGAGCAGGAGAGCGGCGAAGTGGCTGCCTGGACGACGCTGCAGAACGATCACACGCGACGCGTGCTCGATGCCCTGCCATGCCGCGCCTCGCTCGAGAAGGCACTCACGCCGCTCATGCAGATTGGCGGCATCTCGGCGCCTTCGATGCGCGGGAATCTCTACTTCTATTCAGAGCGGTCCGGCACGCAGAACCAGCCGGTGCTCAAGGTGCGTGAGAGCTTCGACGGTGCGCCGCGCACGCTGCTTGACGTGAACGCGATCGACGAGAAGGGACTCACGAGCCTGGACTGGTATGTGCCGAGCCCCGATGGCCAGTTCGTGGCGTTCGGTCTCTCGCGTGCGGGCGACGAGATGAGCCAGCTCCATGTGCTCGCCACCTCGGGCGGATCGTGGCTGGCCGACACGATCCCCGGCAAGGCGGGCTTCGGCGGCTGGGCGCCGGATGGCCGGCAGTTCCTCTACTCACGCCTCTCGGATCCGAAGGATCCCTATTCCCGCACCGTGAAGTGGCACCTGCTCGGCATGCACGAGCGCAACGATCCGGTGCTCTTCGTGCAAAAGGAACCCTCGCGCGTGCCGGGTGCCGGGCTGAGCCGCGACGGCAAGTGGATCACGCTGGGCGTGAGCGAAGGCTGGCAGCGCAACGACCTGTATGTGGCCAGCGTCGATGAGTGGCGCCGCACGGGACAGGTGCGATTCGTGCCGATCGCCGTCGGCCTCGACGGCCGCTTCGACCCAGTCGCGATCGAGGGCACCACGCTCTACTCCTCGACCACCTTCAAGAGCCCCAACGGGAGGCTGCTGGCCATCGACCTCACCGAACCTGCGCAGGACCGTTGGCGCACGGTGATTGCCGAGCGCAGGGACGCGGTGCTCGACGGCGTCTCGCCGACGGCATCGTGGCTGGTGGCGTCATGGAAGAAGGACGTGATCACGCGCATGGAGCTCTTCCGGCGCTCCGGTTCGAGCGCAGGTGAGATCGCGCTGCCCGGCCTGGGCAATGCCGGCATCGCAACCGAGGAGGACCGCGACGAGGCCTTCGTGACCTACGAGAGCTTCAACGAACCGCGCTCCATCTATCGCACGCAACTCACGGGTGCCTCGGCGCAACTCGCGCTCTGGGCGCGCCCCGAGGTGCCGGTCGATCCCTCGATGGTCGAGGTGAGCCAGCGCTTCGTGCCCAGCAAGGATGGCACGAAGGTCCCCGTCTTCATCGTGCACCGCAAGGGGCTGAAGCTCGACGGCTCGAATCCATGCCTCCTCTACGGCTACGGCGGATTCAATGTCAGCCTGGAACCGGGCTTCAACGCGACCAACTGGCCGTGGTTCGAGGCCGGCGGCGTCTATGCGCTGGCCAACCTGCGCGGTGGCGGCGAGTACGGCGAATCATGGCACCAGGCTGGCATGCTTGGGCGCAAGCAGAATGTGTTCGACGACCTCTACGCGGTGGCAGGCTGGCTTGCGGCGAACGGCTACACCAAGGCCGATCGGCTTGCAGTCATGGGCGGCTCGAACGGCGGTCTCATGACCGGCG
>VGXJ01000058.1 GCA_016873375.1 Phycisphaerae bacterium | reverse complement strand
GGATGCCGCTCGCCCACGCCTCGACTGCCGCCGGCAGGAGGTTGGCGACGGCCGTGCCGCTGGTGGTGATGACGGGCGCTGCGCAGCCGGTCGCCTTCGCGATGCCGAGCGCGTGGAATGCAGCACTGCGCTCATCGAGCGCCACCACGACATCAAGCCCGCTCGCATGCGCCGCCAGGGCCAGAGGCGTGCTGCGGGAGCCCGGGCAGACCACCAGATGTCGCGCGCCCGAGCGCACGAATTCGGCGATGACCAGGCGTGCCCACAGGGCATTCAGGTTGGGTGCGTCGTCGAAGGTCATCATGCGCGTACAGGCTCAGGAGACGGCGTCGAACGACTCCATCTTGCGGGCCGTCTCGAGCCATTCGGCATCGGCCTCGCTGCCCTGCACGATACCCGCACCACCAAACGCCACGGCTTGGTCGCCCTGCACGAGCGCGCTGCGGATGACCACGGCGAAGTCGCTGCGGCTCGCGCTCACCAGTCCGACGGCGCCCGCATACAGACCACGCTGGTCGACTTCATGCGACGCGATGAAGGCGCGCGCCGCTTCCGTCGGGGTGCCGCAAACGGCAGGTGTGGGGTGGATCGCGGCGAGCAGGGCACCATCAAGCACATCGTCGGCCAACCGCGCGCTGACACCCGTCATGAGGTGCTGGACATGGGCCAGTCGCACGATGCCCGGCGTGGGCTCCGCATCGAGCTGGTCGCACCACGGTGCGAGAACGGCCTTGATGCGATCGAGGACCAGGTCATGCTCCAGGCGGTTCTTCGTGCTGGCCAGCAATCGGCTCGCGAGCCATGCATCGGCGGCGAGGTCAGGACCCCGCGGGCAGGTGCCTGCGATCGCTTCGGTGTGCACCACGCGACCCTTGCGCTTGAAGAGCCGCTCCGGCGTGATCGAGACGAAGCTCGAGCCAGGTGCCGCCTCGACAGCGACTTGGAAGACATCATGCGCCGCCGAGCGCAGAGACATCAGGAGTGCCATCGGGTCGATCGCGTTCACCGCGCGGTAGCGGCGCGTGCGGGCCACGACGACCTTGTCGAGCGTTCCTGCCGCAATGGCGTCCAGCGCCTCATCGACCATGCGCGCCCAGTGCGACGGGTCGCTGTCGGATTCCAGCCGCAACGCCACGCGCTGCACGGAACTGGGCTGGCGCAACGCGTGCAAGGCTGCGATCGATCGCGATGCATCGCCATTGACGTGCACGGCGAGCGTGGTCACGGTGCGCATTCGTCGCACTTCGACCAACGGCAGTGACACGCGCATGGCACCGAAGGCGGCCCACGCGCCGGAGATCGGTGCGCTCGCATCGAACGGGCAGGTCGTGACCAGGAAAGGCGACGCCGGCTCGTGCATGCGCGGGAAGATCGGCGGTTCCTGCTCGAGCAGGCGCTGCACACGAGCATCGTCGAGCGATGGCGCCGCGAACAGGCAGCCCAGGCTGGCCATCTCGAGGCTCCCCTCGCGATTGCGGAACATGGTCCGCTGGCCGGGCTGCTGGCTGGCGACCCACGCCATGATGTCGAGCGGCTCGATCTCGACCTCGATGCGGTCCAGCGCATCGCTTGATCGGCCACCGAGGGACTCGATCGCAGCGAGCAACTCCTGCACCGCCCGAGCGATCGGGACGACGCCCGGAAGGCGTCGCACATGCAGGGTCATGGTGTCGGCCGAGGCCATGGGAGCCAAAGTCTAGGAATCGTGAAGGAGGTCACGGAGTCACGATTTACTCCGACCGCGACTTTGGTTTTATAGGACTATGACCTCGCCGCAGGCTCGGCCCCCCGTACATTCCATCCTTCGTGAACTTCCGCCGCCGAAAGCGCTCCATTCACCACGCCGAGGCCCATGCCGACGAGGCACCCTCGAAGATCCGGATCATGGAGCACCCGATGGTGCCACAGGGTCAGGCGCCGGTCGTGCAGACCCAAGCTGCGTTGGCGGATCTCGTCGAGCACCTTCGGACGGCCGGGACCTTCGCCTACGACACTGAGTTCATCGGCGAGGAGAACTTTCATCCGCGTATCTGCCTGGTGCAGGTCGCCACCGCCGAGCGCGTGGCGATCATCGACCCCACGCAAACGCCCGACCTTTCCGGGATCTGGTCGGCAGTCTGCGACGAGCGGCTGGTCACGCTGGTGCACGCGGGCGGCCAGGACGTGAACGCAGCCCAGCGTGCTGCGGGCACGCTCGCGCGCAATGTGGTCGACACGCAGGTCGGCGCGGCGCTCATGGGCATGCCGTGGCCGGCCAGTCTCGCAAACACGGTCGAGTCGCTGACTGGGCATCGACTTTCGAAGGGGCACACCTTCACGGACTGGGATGCGCGACCACTGACCGCAAGCCAGATCAGCTACGCCGCCGACGATGTGCGCTACCTGCCGCTCGTATGGCAGCGCATGCACGAACGGCTCACCGAACTCGGGCGGGTCGACTGGGCCCGGCATGAGTGCGAACTCGAGATCAAGTCCAGCGAGTCCTTCGACCCCGAAAGCCAGGTCCGCCGCGCCTGCCGTGGCATGAACCTGCGGCCGCGTGTGATGACGATCCTCCGTGAACTGGTGGTCCTTCGCTACGAGCTCGCCCGCATGAAGGATGTGCCGCCGCGCACCTTGCTTGCCGATGCTCCCCTGCTCGATGTGGCTCGCGCCAAGCCCGAGTCTGTGGGCGAACTCGAGGACATCCGTGGGCTGCCGCGACCGGTCGTGCAGGAGTCCGGCCAGGCGATCATCGACTGCATCGCGCGTGCCAAGGAACTGCCGATCGACCGCGACCGGATCTGGACGCCACCCGACGAGAACGCCGACGATCGGATGAAGATCGATGCGCTCTGGTCGATCCTCAACATGCGCTGCATCGGCATGCACCTGGCGCCGACCATGGTGCTCACGCGCCAGCAGCTCAGCCGCTGGTACCTCGCGCGGCAGAAGGATCCCGCCGCACGCCTCTTCGGCGATGGCGATTGGCGCCAGGCTGCCATCGGGGTCTGGCTCGACTCGTTCATGGCTGGCAAGGAGCGCCTTGAGCTTGAGTGGGGCCCTCAAGGACCGCAGTCAGCGGGTTGAGGCCATTGGCAAGGCGCCTGCCGCGCGTAGGACGGACGGTCGCCGACCTTGGCTCAGGAAAATCCCTTGAATTCCCATTGAAACACGGGGGCGCACCGTTACGCTCGGGCCGAACATCCGGAAGATCAAGCATGAGCACCACCATCGAGAGCACTCCCACCCGCAAGCCCAATCCGACCAAGCCCCGTCCGCTGCCGCAGTGGAAGGTCTTGGTCCACAACGACGACGTGAACACCTACGAGCACGTCATCCGCAGTTTCATGGACATCTTGCGCATGGAAGTCACCATGGCGCTCGTCAAGACGACCGAGGTCGACCGCACCGGTGCCGCCGTGGTGTGCGTGACGCACCGCGAGCACGCCGAGCTCATTCAGGGCCAGTTGCAATCGAAGTCGCTGACGGTCTCGATCGAACCCGACGCCTGAACCGGCGAGCGCCCCCGCGCGTGGACCTGAGTCCGGTCCGGCGACCAACAGAGGTCACACGAGCCAGTCAGTGATCACGCGGCCGTGCACATCGGTCAGGCGCATGTCTCGGCCGCCGAACATGAACGTCAGGCGCTCATGGTCGATGCCCAGCAGGTGGAGCATCGTCGCGTGCAGGTCGTGGATGTCCACGCGGCCATCGATGGCCTTGTAGCCGTACTCGTCGGTGGCGCCGTACACGCTCCCGCCGCGAACCCCGCCGCCGGCCATCCAGATGCTGAAGCCGAACGGATTGTGATCCCGTCCTGCGGTGCCCTGCGCAAACGGCGTGCGGCCGAACTCGCCCGCCCAGACCACGAGTGTCTCGTCGAGCAGGCCGCGCTGGCGCAGGTCTTTGAGCAGCGCGGCGATGGGTTGGTCGACCGTGCGCGCGTTGTCCTCATGGCCGCCCACAAGGTTGTCGTGCTGGTCCCAGCGGTCGTTGTTGGCCGTGTACGGGATGGTGAGTTCAACGAAGCGAACGCCACGCTCGACGAGCCGGCGCGCGAGCAGGCACTGCGCCGCAAAGATCCGCGTGGGCTCATACGCGTGGTCCATGCCGTACATCGACTGCGTCGCCTTGCTCTCGCGCGAGACTTCCATCAGTTCGGGCACGGCCCACTGCATGCGGAACGCGAGTTCCCAGTTGGCGATCGCCGCCTCGACCGCGCCGCATGATGGCGCGCTGGCATCGAGCGCGCTGACCAGGGCCTGCTTGCGCCGCTGCGCATCGGCGCCCTCGAGCGGGCGAACATTCGCCAAACCGTCGCCACGCGGCAGGACCATGCTGCCTTGGTGCGTAGCCGGCAGGAACCCGTTGCCGAAGCACTCCAGACCGCCCGGCGGCACGAGCCCGCCGTTCAGCACCACGAAGCCCGGCAGGTCGGAGCTCTCGCTGCCCAAGCCGTAGCTCGCCCACGCACCCATGCTCGGTCGGCCCGCGAGCCCCGCACCGGTGTGCAGGAAGTAGTTCGCGTTGGTGTGCTCGCTGAACTGGCTCGTCATGCTTCGGATCACGAGCAGCTCATCGGCCATGGCCCGAACATGCGGGAAGAGATCGCTCACCGGCGTGCCGCACGAACCACCCTGCCGGAACGCCCACGGGCTGCCGAGCGTGTTGCCGTTGTTGTTGAACTGTGTCGGCTCCATCGCCATGCCGAACGGCTGGCCGTTCTCCTTGGCGAGCCGCGGCTTGGGATCGAACGTGTCCATGCTGCTCGG
Organism: Phycisphaerae bacterium; assembly: GCA_016873375.1. GTDB lineage: Bacteria > Planctomycetota > Phycisphaerae > Phycisphaerales > SM1A02 > SYIB01. Next base: position 4,063 of record VGXJ01000058.1, on the reverse strand, counting down.
ACCACCATCCATGTAGAGGAAGATCACGTTGCGCGCACGGGCCCGCAGCGTGCGGGGCGCAAGCGAACCATCGACGAGCGCCGCCATCGCCTTGGGGCCCATCATGCCCGCCGCGGCCACCATGCCGAACCCGCTCATGCACCGCCGCAGCATGTCGCGGCGCGTGACGGCACGGGGTGCGAAGGATCGGCAGTGGTGCCTCATGGTTCAGTCGATGAAGAGGAACTGCTTCGTGTTCAAGATGGCGTGTGCGAGCGCCGACCATGCCGCAAGGCTCGGCCCGCCCTCGGCCTGCACGAATGCCACGCAGCGATCGATGTCGGTCGTGGCGGGATCACGGCCCCACGCCTCAGTCAACATGCCTGCGGCCACCCGTGCGATCGACGCTGAAGAACCATCGCAACGCGCTTCCGCACGCGCGCCCCAGCGCGCCGCGAGTTCATGCACCAACGGGGCGTTCATCATCGCCAGCGCCTGCGCCGGGACATTGCTCTCGTGGCGCCGCCCGACGGTCGTGGTCGGGACCGGCAGGTCGAAGGTGACCAGGAACGAATCCGCGAAGTTGCGCCGCACCTCGAGATAGACGCTTCGACGCCCGTGGCCATCGATCGGGCCTGACTGGCCCGGCCGTCCGCGCCCGGTCATGAACTCCGTCAGATGCGTGGGGACGCCGGGGCCGCCCATCGACCGATCGAGCCCGCCGGCAAGCGCGAGCATGGCATCGCGCACGCTTTCGGCATCGAGTCGCCGGATGAACGCGCGGTGCAGCAAGGCATTCGTGGGATCGATGGCTTCGGCCTGTTCGCTGGCGATGCCCGACTGCGCGAAGGTGGCGCTCAGCGCGATCTGCCGCACGAGCCGCTTGATGTCCCAGTCGCTCATGAAGTCGGCCGCCAGCCAATCCAGCAGTTCAGGATGCGAGGGCGCCGCGCCGAGCGCGCCGAAGTCATCGGGCGTCGGCACGAGGCCACGGCCCATGACGTGCTGCCAGAGTCGATTCACCATCACGCGCGCCACCAGGGGATGCGACCCATCGACGAACGTGCGCGCGAGCTCAAGCCGCCCGGAACCAACCGCGCCGGGTGAAGCGATGCCCTGCGCGAGTGCACCCATGGCTCCACGCGTGACGGAATCGCCAAGTTGCTTGGCGCTGCCGCGCACATGCACGCTGTCATCCCACGCGCCAGCCTCGGCCAGCACCAGCGCCTCAATCGACTCCGGCAGCGATCGAACATCGATCGCAGCGAGCGCTCCAGCCAAGGATGGATCGGCGGGGATCGGCGCAGGCATCGCTGCCAGTTCTGCCGAAGGCACGAACGCCAGCCACGCGATATCGATCACGCCGCCGCCATCATCGACATACTCAACATGCGCACGGCGCCCCTGGAATCGCCGCAGGTCATGCACGACGCCCGTCCACGCACCTCCTGTGTCGGGAGCCTGCGTCATGCCCTCGAAGAGCAATGCGTTGTGGTCATCGAGGAAATAGCCGTCGATCACGCACCGGATGCGAACACCCGCACCGCGCACCGCGTGCGCCAGGAATGGGCCATCGATCGTGAACGAGGGGCTGCGCAACCAGCCCTTGAGTGCGTGACCGCCCACATCGCTCGTGGCGATGGCGCGCTCAAGGGCGAGCACCGCCTTGCCGCGCTGACCGATCGTGGGGCGTTCGTCGCCCGTGCGCGCAAAGGCAGCACCTCCTGTGGTCCAGCCATCGGGCACGGGCTCAGCGAAGGTGGCGAGGACGCGGAGTGCATCGGCGGGCGTGGCAGGCACGGCGGGCATTGCAGGTTTCACCGCACGGCCCTCGGCATCGAGGTGCTGGCCAGGCGCACCGGCCGCCGGAGTAGTGCATGTGCGCCGCGCCGCCACGCGGGTCGCTCGTTCCGCCTCCAAGCCGCCATCGTCAAGCCACGCCGGGGTGCGGGCGCTGCTCTTGAGCGAACCGCTGAGCGCGTAGTAGTCACGCTGCGCAATCGGGTCGAACTTGTGGTCATGGCAGCGCGCGCACGCCACGGTGCTGCCCAGGAACGTGCGCGTCATCACATCGACCTGGTTGGCGATTCGCTCGGCTTCGTCGCCGGCGACATCGACGGGCGCATGCGTGCCCTGCGCCAGCAGCCAGAAGCCCGTACCGACAGCACTGACATCCGCGTTCCATGCTGGATCCATGCGAGGCTCATCGAGCGCATCGCCGGCAAGGTGCTCGAGCACGAAGCGGTCGTACGGCACATTGGCGTTGAAGGCGCGGATCACGTAGTCGCGGTAGCGCCAGGCATGCGGGATCGGGTAGTCGAACTCATGGCCGTAGGTCTCCGCATAGCGCACGAGGTCAAGCCAGTGCCGGCCGAACCGCTCGCCGAAATGCGGCGATGCCAAGAGCAGGTCGACGGCTGCCTCGGGGGTCATGGCCTGATCGAGCCCATCGATCGCCATCGGTGGCAAGCCCGTCAGCGCGAAGGACCAGCGTCGTACCAAGGTGGCATGATCGGCGCGCGCAGCGGGTGCGAGCCCCACGAGCTCAAGGCCTGCCAGCACGAAGCGATCCACGTCGCTGCGGGGCCAGGATGCATCCGCCACACCCGGCACCGCGGGCTGCTGCACGGGCTCCCAGGACCAGTGCGCGGCATACGGTGCACCTTGCTCGATCCATGCCTTGATCGTGTCGCGCTCGGCAGCGGTGAGCGGTGTGCCCTTGGGCGGCATGCGCTCGTCAGGATCATCACTCAGCAGCCGTCGCCAGACCTCGCTCGCGCCAGGATCGCCGGCGACGATCGCTGCATGGCCATCGCGAGCGGCCTTGGCCTGGTGGGGATCGTCCAGCCGCAGCCCGGCCTTGCGGCTCTCGGCGTCGGGCCCATGGCATGTGAAGCAGCGTGCCGCCAGGATCGGCCGTACATCCCGGTTGAAGTCGATCGAGCGCTGCCCTGCTCCCCCGACAGCCGTGATGAGCAGCGTGGCGATCGCGGGCAGCATGCAGGAAGTAGAGCCCGGAGCCCGCACGGGGGCAAGCGGCAGGTGGAACTTCCCGGAGCAACCCAAGGATGTGCGCGGCCAGCCGCAGCCAAGCAACCGCAAGGGCAGGTTCTTCGGCTCGCGGACGCGATGCCAGCCATCACGATCGATACGACCGTGCTCGTGCACGAGCTCTACCTCGAGGCTGGCCGTATGGCATTCGAGAATCGGGCGCACCTCTTGGCCCAGTGGTGCGCATGATGGGGCAGGTCAGCATCGATTCCGGTCGACGCGCACAGGTTGAGCGCCGTACGGGCACCGCGGCATCGAACATTGGCTCGGCCAGGACCGGCGTGCCGGTCATGAGGTCTTGAGCCTGCTGGTCGCCGACGAAGCCATCCGATCGGTCACGCCCAACCGACCCGAATGAAGAATTCCTTGCCCTCGGTCCCGGGGCCAGTCGCTTGCATCTTCGTGGCAGCCTTCCGGGGGGCGCCGGTGCGAACCGGCGCTCACGGCTGCCGCGGTCCATCCGCAGCGATGCGGAACACGCGCATCCGGGCACGCACGCGGCCGGCGGTCGCCAGCGCTTCATCGCCCGCGCCCAGATACAGATCCACTCGCCCTGCACCCATGATCGCGCCCCCGCAGTCCGCCGCGCAGACGATGCGCGGCGTTGCAAGGTCGGCGGGCAGTCCCGGCTGCTCAGGCTCCGGCACGAGCAGCAGCAGGCTCCCGATCGGGATCACGCGCGCATCGACCGCTACCGCCTGACCGGCCGACAAGGTGAGCCCAAAGGGTGATTGAGGCCATCGCTCGCACGGAACCTCGCGCCACCAGACGAAGCGATCGTTGCGGTCACACGCTGTACGCACGATGTCCGGAGCACGCTGCCAAAGTGCACGCAGCCCATCGAGCGTGGCTGCTTGTGGATCGAGTGCACCATCGGCCACGAGTAGTTTGGCCAGGCTGGAGTAGGCACGCTCGTTGGTGCCATCATGGACGAGGCATCGCAGCGACCCATCGGCGCGCTCGAGCTGCGCGCTGCCGTTGACGGCTGCGAGATAGACGCTGAATTCATCAGGACCATGCGCGATCACCGGAT
>VGXJ01000057.1 GCA_016873375.1 Phycisphaerae bacterium | reverse complement strand
ATGGACCCATGATCTGCTTGAGCTGCGACCACGAACACTCGCTCGGCTCGATGCCGTCGAGGAGTTCGTTGAAGAACGCCGTCATCTCCTCTCCGTTTGCGCCCTTCGGATGCTGCTGGAAGAAAGTGCGCTGCGCATCCTGGATGCGGCTGATCTGCTCCGGTGTGGGCGGCGCAATCGGAACGGCAACGAGGCTCGCGACGAGGACGGTATGCATGCGGTGCAGGCTACCGCGATGCCCTTCAGCAACGGCAGAGCTCGCAATCCGATGCCGCGTCACTCGCCGTCGAGAACGATGACCTTGGCCGGATCGACTGACAGCCGAACGGTCTGGCCGGACCGATCCGACATGGGCGGATTCAGCTCGGTCACCCGCAGCCTGAGCCCGCTCGCATCGAGTTCATGCTGCGCGAGCTTGCCCAGGTAGGTGCTTTGGATGCAGGGCAGGGAAACCGGGCCAGCCGCGTCGATCGTCCATGCCTCGGTCCGAACGCTCAGGAGCACCCCGGTGCCGACGGCACGGTCGCCCACGTGCGTCGACTCAAGCGAGCCGAGCACTGTGCGCAGTGAGGTGCGGCCATCAGCGGCACGCTCCACGGTGGCCGGGATGAAGTTGGTCTCGCCAAGGAACTCGGCGAGGAAGCGTGTCTTCGGTCGCTCGTAGAGATCGCGTGGCGAGCCCTGCTGAATGATGCGGCCATCGCGCATCACGACGACATGGTCGGCCAGCGAAAGTGCCTCATCCTGATCGTGGGTCACATAGACGGTCGTGATGCCGAGTTCGCGGCAGATGCGCCGGATCTCGTGGCGCATCTCCAGGCGGAGCTTGGCATCGAGGTTCGACAGCGGCTCGTCCAGGAGCAGCACGCGCGGCCGGAACACGATCGCTCGCGCGAGGGCCACGCGCTGCTGCTGGCCGCCCGAGAGCTGGTTGGGCTTGCGGTCCGCGTACTGGTCCATGCGCACCATGGCCAGCGCCTCGTCCACCCGACGCGCGCGCTCCTGCCCCTTCACGCCGCGCACATCGAGGCCGAAGGCCACATTGTCGCGCACGGTCATGTGCGGCCAGAGCGCATAAGACTGGAAGACCATGCCGCACTGGCGCTCCTCGGCAGGCAGCGCCGTCACGTCCTGCCCATCGAACAGGATGCGGCCTGCCGTCGGCTCGATGAAGCCGGCGATCATGCGCAGGATCGTGGTCTTTCCGCAGCCAGAGCCGCCGAGCAGGAAGAACAGGCTGCCGGGCTCGATCTCGAGCGAGAGATCATGCACGACCGGCACGGTGCCGTAGGACTTGCGGATGCCTTGGAGCGTGATGCGGACCACGGTCGCGGGAGGATAGCCTGACCGGCATGCACGACGCGGAGCGGCGCATGCGGGACTTCGAACGGTGGCATCGACGCCCGGCCCCACGGAGCGAGACCTCCGCCGGCGCCGACTTCGATGCACTGCGCCGCACCATGCGTGATGCGGCCAAGCGCTTCGCCGGCATTGCCGAAGCCTGGGAATCCTCGGTACCCCCGGCGCTGCGTGAACAGTGCGTGCTCGCAGGCTTCGCTGCCGGCGTGCTCACCGTCGTCGTTCCGAGTGCAAGCGTGACCTACGCGCTCGACCGCGCGTTGCGCGAGGGGCTCGAGACCACACTGCGGGAGGCGACCGGCGGCAAGCTCGTGCGCGTGCGCAGTCGCGTCGGTGCCGGGCCGTCGTGATTCACTTTCCCACGCAGAAGCGCGCGAAGACGAGCCCGATCACATCATCGGGCGTGACCGAACCACCGATCGACCCGAGCGCATCAAGCCCTGCGCGAAGGTGCGCCGCCACGAGCTCGGCATCCGGCAGCGATGCGCCGCCTGCACGCGCGCGCGCAGCCGCCGCGTCCAGCTCGGCGATCGCCAGATCGATCGCTGCGCGGTGACGCGGGAGCAGTGCGGCGCCTTCGGCCGATTCGCTGGCAGCCGCGGATCCGAGCCGTGTCGCAAGCTCGGCGCGCAGCGCGTCGAGGCCAACGCCGCGATGCGCACTCGTCGAGATCGCGCCATGCGGTGCGGTACTGCCATCGTCCATCTTCGTGAGCACGACCAGCTCATGCGGCGCGGCCTTGGGCAGCGTGTCGCCCGGGGGCACGCAGCGCAAGACGAGCGAGGCCCGATCCATCGCCTGCCGCGCCTGCTCTTGCATGGCAACATCCAGTGCGGTGCGCGGCAGTTCGATGCCGGGCGCATCCACAAGCATGACCTCCTGCCCGCCGACGGAGACCGGTTCGGGGACGGTGTCCCGCGTCGTGCCGGCGAACGGCGAGGCCACCGTGCGCTCCAGTCCGAGCAGCGCATTGAAGAGGCTGCTCTTGCCGGCGTTGGGCGGCCCCACCAAGACGACCCACGGTGCCGGTCGCTCGATCGCGCCCGCAACAGGCGTGGCATGCAGCGTGCGAAGGTTCGTCACGATCGGTCCAAGGCGCTCGGCGAGGGTGCGGCCTCCGATGGCGACCACGTCCTCTTGGTCCGTGAAGTCGATGCCGGCCTCGACGAGTGCAAGCAGCGTCGCCACGCCCCCACGCGCAGCATCGACCGCCCGCGCAGCCTCGCCACGCTGCAGTCGCTGCGCCGCACGCAACTGTGCATCGCTGGTCGCCGAGATCGCCATCGCGATGCCCTCGGCCTCGTCGATCGAGCGCTTGCCGTGCAGCCAGGAGCGCGCTGCGTATTCGCCGGGCTCGGCAGCGCGTGCACCACGCTCGATGCACGCACGCACGGCATCGTCCAGGAGCGCGGGATGGCCTGCGAGCAGAAGTTCGACGCAGTCCTCGCCGGTGAACGAGCGCGGCGCACGCGACACGACCGCAAGCGCGCGCGAGCCATCCCACGGCAGCACGCACGGCACGACGCCTGCGCACAGGTCCGAGGCAAGCCCGCAGATCCGCAGCGATGACGAGCCCGACAGACGCACGATCCCGCGCAGCCCATGCCCGGGAGGCGAGGCGACGGCCACGATGGTCGCCGAAGCCTCCATCGCGAGTTCAGCGGCTGCCGCGCTGCTGCTTCGCCTGAGCCTTGGCCTGGGCCTGCTCGAGCGCGCGAGCGAATGCACCGCCGAAGAGGCCCTTCCCGACCTTCTTGCCGGGCTTCAGCAGGTCCATCGTCTCGATCTGGGCGCGAATGCGCTTGGATTCGAGGAAGCCGATGAAGGTACTCGTGGCGATGTAGAGCGTGAGCCCACTGGGAGCGTTGTAGAGCATGATCGGGAACATGATCGGCATCATGATCTTCATGATCTTCTGCTGCTGTTCCTGCTCAGGCGTGAGGGCGGTGGCCGGCGGTGCGGAGTACTTCTGCTGCAGCCAGAACACGACGCCCATCAGCAGCGGCACGAGGTTGATGCTCTCGAGCGTGAAGAGGTACAGGTTCACCGAGATGGGCAGCGGGATGAACATGTCCGGCGCACTGAGGTCGCCCAGGAACCCCCAGTCGGGACTGATCGCCTGGAACACCCCGAAGAATGCCGGCTGCTGGCGAAGCTCGAAGGCGATGTAGAGCACCGCGTACAGCGCCATCCAGATCGGCATCTGCAGCACCATCGGTGCCAGGCCGCCCAGGCAGCCCATCGGGTTCATGCCCTTCTCGCGATACAGCCGCATCTGTTCCTGCTGCATGCGGGCCTTGTCTCCGGCAAATCGCTTCTGTAGCGCATCAAGTTCGGGCTTCAGCGTCGACATCTGCTTGCTGAAGCGTGCGATCGAGATCTGGCTCGAGCGAGTGAGCGGGTGCAGGGCCAGTCGCACGATGATCGTGAGTGCGATGATCGCCAGGCCCCAATCGAAGACGACCCAGTCATGCAGCAGTCCGAGGAAGATCACGAGCCCATTGGCCAGCCACGAGAAGGTGCAGAAGGTGCAGCACCCACCCATCTCGTACACGATCATGCCGATCATGTTGAGCGCCGACATGGGTTCCGCATCATCGAGCAGCACGCGGCGTTCGAGCGGGCCGGCATAAACACCCAGGCGCATCGCCGACGCTGTTCCCGGAACGATCACCTGCTCGCCCGAGGTCACCACCGTGAAGATGGGCAGGCCGGTGGCAAGGGGATCACCGAACTGCGCTTGGATGCGCTCGACTGCCGGAGCGGCGCGGAGGCTGGGTATGCCCTTCTCGTTGTCGGCGCCGGAGTGGATCGCCAGGGCGAAGTAGCGGTTGGTGGTGCCGAACCACGAGAGCGTGCGCTGCTCGGCTGTGCTGGCTGCGGTCGGCCACAGGTCCCACTGGCCCGCCTCGAGCTGCGAAACGACCGAGCTGCGCACCATCGAGGTGTCGTTGCTCAGGACGATGGACTGGCCCGGATCGCGCTTTTCCGAGAGCAGTGCGCCGATCATGAATCGACGGATGTCCATGAGGGATCCCGGCTCGAGCGTGAGATCGCCCGGTCCGTAGTACAGCCAGCGCACGCGGTGTTCCTTGCCATCGAGCGACTCGACCGACTGCGTGATGCGGAGTTCATGCCTCGAGATCGTGAACGAACGCCGAGCCTTGACGATGGAGGCTCCCGCCTCGTCATGCACCACCGTCTCGAACGCGCCGTCGCCCGCCGCGGACCAGATCGATGCGCCACCGGCGGCCGCGAACATGTTCACCGCGACACCATCGACGATGAGCGAATGCACGGCCAGCAGCGGCACCGACTGGCCAGCCAGTGTGTCGATCGGCTCGAGCCGGTAGCGCTCATCGTCCGAGGGGAACTCTCCCTTGCCGGCCATCGCGCGCTCGGCCGCCACACGCGCCGACGCTGTCTTCCATTGCTGGGCGAAGAGCACGCGCTCAATGCCCGCACCACGGGCGGTGAGCTGGAGCTGGATCCGCGCATCGGCCTCGGTCAGCGGACCGCCCACGATCATGGAACCGGCACCAGCCGACGCGGGCTTGGCTTGCCAGATGGGCTGCTTGGCAGAAGGCGATGGTGGCGTCGACGCGGCCTGGACAGCGGGCTCGACCTCCTTGGCCGGCGCAACCGCCGCGTTGGTCGGCGCAGCAGCTCCAGCGGTGCTGGTCGACTGGGCCTCGGTCACAGCAGGCGCGGCCTGCGACGCGGTGTCGGCCTCGGCCTGTGGGCGCCCGCCGCCGGTGATGATGGCGAAGACAAGCACCGTAGCGATGGCCACGACGACGAAGGTCACGATCGTTCGCTTCATGATTGGTGTCCGTCAAAAGTGCTGGGCATCACTTGCCCTGCAGCAGCCGCTCGCCGAGCCAGTCGTTGATCTCGGGGATGCGCTTGATCTTGTCGACCGTCGTCTGCACGTCGTAGGGCAGGCGGTGGAACTCGATGACTCCCTCGCGCGCAGGGTCGGTATCGAGGATCGCGTAGCTCGCCTCGACGAAACCATCGCGCGGCTGGCCGACCGAACCCGGGTTCAGGATGGCCTTGCTACCTGCCGCGATCTGGTATCGCTCCCCTTCGAGCTCAGTCGGTCGGTAGAACTCATACACCCGGTCGCCATCACCATCGCCCGCGGTTGACTCCATGAAGACGCCGGGGCAATGCGTGTGGCCCACCAGGCAGATGTGCTCGAACCGATCGAAGATGCTGGCCATCTTCGACTGGCTGCGGTCGCCGTCGTCGGGGAAGATGTATTCGTTGATCGGCCGTCGCGGCGAACCGTGCACGCAGAGGTAGGGGTAGCGGCTCGCCGGATCGGCAGCGGCCGGCTCGCTGAAGTCACGATCCCGGGCCACCCGCACCCGCAGGCCGTTGAGGAAGGACCAACGCCGTCGCGCCTCGTCTGGGCTCGCCTCGCTCTCGAGCTGGAACCGAGTCCAGTAAGCGGCCTGCTCGGCAACCTGGTTGAAGTTGGTTGGCTCGTAGAGCGCCGCGAAGTCATGGTTGCCCATGAGCGCGAACTCGCATCGCTCGGCCACGAGGTCCACGCACGCGACCGGATCCGGCCCATAGCCGATGATGTCACCCAGGCACACGATGCGATCCACGCGCTGCCCATCGATGTGGGCCAGCACGGCCTGCAGGGCCTCGAGATTCGCATGGATGTCGCTGATGAGAGCCGTGCGCACGGTGGTTCCTGCTGTGGGCGTGCGATGGTAGCGCGCACCCGACGGACCCGGCGGCGAGGGCTAGAATGCCGCCCCCCATTGCCCGGCCACGCCGGGCGCAACGAGGACCACACATGGCTGAGACCAAGCACTACGACCTCATCGTGATCGGCGGCGGACCGGGCGGTTATGTGGGCGCAATCCGCGCGGCACAGATGGGCATGAAGGTCGCCTGCGTCGAGCGCGACAAGCTCGGTGGCGTGTGCCTCAACTGGGGCTGCATCCCGACCAAGGCACTCCTGCACAACGCCGAGGTCTACATGGAGGCGATACGCCATGGCGCCGACCTTGGCATCGAGATCGACCCCAAGGCCGTCAAGCTCAACTGGGAAAAGGTCATCGGCCGAAGCCGCGGCATCACCACGCAACTCAATTCTGGCATCGCGTTCCTCTTCAAGAAGAACAAGATCGACCACATCCAGGGTCACGCGCGCATCCTGAACGGCAAGACCGCTGCGGGCCCGTGCAAGGTCCAAGTGGGCAAGGCCGTCGGCACCTACTACGCCGGCACCGGCGAGGGTGCCGACCAGGTCGTGACCGCAGACCGCATCCTGATCGCCACGGGCGCAGCGCCGCGCCAGCTCCCGTTCGCCGCCAACGACGGCAAGGTCATCATCGGCTCGGCCGATGCCATGACGCTCCCCAAGCGCCCCGAGTCGATGGTCATCATCGGCTCCGGCGCGATCGGCATGGAGTTCGCCTACTTCTACAACGCCTTCGGCACCAAGGTCACCGTCATCGAGATGCAGGACCGCATCCTGCCCGTCGAGGATGACGACATCTCGGCCGCCGCCCTGAAGTCGTTCACCGCACAAGGCATCCAGTTCCGCCTTGGCCAGGTCACGAAGGCGATCGACAAGGGCGCGAAGGGCGCCTCGGTGACGATCGTGGACACCAAGGACGAGAAGAAATCGGAGAAGCTCGACGCGGAGGTCGTGCTCGTGGCGATTGGTGTGCAGGGCCGCACCGATGGCCTGTTCGATCCCGCACTTGGCGTCCGCATGGAGAAGGGCCACGTCTGGACCGACTTCAAGGACAAGGCCCGTCCGACCTACCAGACCAGCGTGCCCGGCATCTACGCCATCGGTGACGTGATCGGGCCGCCGTGGCTGGCCCACGTGGCGAGCGAGGAAGCCGTGGCCTGCGTCGAACGCATGAAGGGGCACGATGTCCCCGGCGTGAACTACGCCGCGATACCCGGCTGCACCTACTGCAATCCGCAGGTCGCCAGCGTCGGCATGACCGAGCGCGATGCCAAGGCCAAGGGCATCCAGTACAAGGTCGGCAAGTACCCGTTCAAGGCGCACGGTAAGGCCATCGCCGTCGGGGCGACCGAAGGGCTCGTGAAGATCATCGTCGGCCAGTACGGCGAGATCATTGGCGGCCACATCCTCGGCACCGACGCGAGCGAGCTGATCGGCGAGATCTGCCTCGGCATCGCCATGGAGGGCCTGGCCGAGGACATCATCCACACCGTGCATGCGCACCCGACCATGCACGAGGCGATCCACGAGGCGGCGCTCGCCACCGAAGGTCGCGTCATCCACGGCTGATCGGTATCCTCGTCACGCATATCGCGCACGCCGCGTTCCTGGTGGGACGCGGCGTGTTGCGTTGATGGACGGCGCGTCGTTCATTCTCCCCTGCTACCGTCCGCCCCAATGATGGGCGCAACCTTCACTGCTGCACGGACGCGATGGCTCACGCCCCTGCGCGCCGATGGCTTGCTGCTCGCGTGCGCCGTGATCTGGGGCATCAGCTTCCTCTGGCAGAAGTGGGCGAACGAGCACGTCGGTGCCCTGACCTACGTCGGTGTACGGAGCCTGCTGGGCGCCGTCGTCGTGGCACCGCTCCTCTTCAAGGCCTCGGTGCGCGCCGCACTCCGTGATCCATCGCGGCGAAGGCCGCTCCTGCTGGGCGGTCTTGCAGCCGGCGCGTGCCTCGCGGCGGCAAGCGTGTTCCAGCAGACCGGGCTGAAGACGACGACCGTCACCAACGCAGGCTTCATCACGGGGCTCTACGTGGTGCTGGTGCCCTTCATCGGGCGATGCCTCGGCCAGCGCATCGGCTGGGCCGCCTGGGCCGCGGTCGTGCTCTCGCTCGGTGGCCTCACGCTCCTGTCCTTCAGTCACGTGATGTCGGTGGACGACCTACAAGGATTCGTGGCTGGCCTCAACCGCGGGGATCTCTGGGTGCTTGCCTGTGCAGCGACCTGGGCGGTGCATGTGCATGTCGTGGGCTGGGCCGCTCCACGCAGCGATGCGATCGCGCTGAGCGTGCTGCAATTCGTGGTCGGCGGCGTGCTTGCGACCGCGCTCGCCTTCGGTTTCGAATCGCCGTCGATGAATTCAATCGAAGCCGCGGCTGCACCGATCGTGCTGAGCGCGATCTTCGCGGTCGGCCTGGCGTTCACGCTGCAGGCAGTCGCGCAGGATGTCGCGCCGCCCACGCATACGGCGATCCTGCTCAGCCTGGAGAGCGTCTTCTGCGCGATCGCCGGTGCCGTATGGCTGGGCGAGGAGCTTGGCATGCGCCAAGCGGGTGGCGCAGCACTGCTCCTGGCCGCGGCGCTGCTTGCGCAGCTGCCTGCTCCATCATTGCGCAGGCGGGGCGACGAACAGCAACGAGCCTGAGGGGCGCTCTTTCATCCGATCCGGCCGCACCAGCTCTACACGACCCTCCTGATTCACCGTGCCGACCGGGTCCATCGGTCCCTCGGGGGCGCGCAGCGCGACGACCGAC